>JAFWDF010000064.1 GCA_017534025.1 Bacillota bacterium | reverse complement strand
TATCATCAGTCCTTCATCGAACCGCAGGCAGCAGTAGCTGACTTCGACGTTCACAAGGGCAAGCTCCACCTGTGGGCTACCTGCCAGGTACCTCACTATACTCACCAGCAGCTGGCTAAGGTTCTGCAGATGCCTCTGAAAGACATCCGGATCACAGTTCCTCTCCTGGGCGGCGGCTTCGGCGGCAAGGGTGTTGCTACTACAGCAGACTTCGTTGTTTCCAAGTTCTCCTCCAGAGTTGGCCGTCCTGTAACTGCTGCTTATGAAAGATCGGAAGTATTTGCTCAGGGCCAGGGCCACCATCCTGCGTACATGAATTTCAGAGTAGGCTTCGATAAGGAAGGTCACATGACCGCACTGGATTTCAATGAGATTATGGTAGCGGGCGCTTACATGTCCTGGGGTGTTGTAGTACTGTTCTACACCGCTTCCATGACACACCTGCCTTACATCCTGCCGGCTGCGAAGTTCATGGGCAAACTGATCTACACGAACACGCAGACCTGCGGTGCGCACAGAGGTCTCGGCGGCTCCCAGCCAAGATTCGCTATGGAACTTTTACTGGATATGGCTGCTGAAAGACTCGGTATGAATCCTCTGCAGATCCGTCTGATCAATGCTATTGAATCCGGTCATACCTGCCGGAACATGGTATATATTCCGCACTGTGAATACAAGAAGGCACTGACTGTAGCTGCTGAAAACTGCGACTTCGAAAAGAAGTGGGGCAAGCTGCCGTTCGGTAAGGGTATTGGTCTGTCCGGCGGTAACTACATCACCGGTACTTCCTACACTCTGTATCTGTCCTACAAGCCTCATACAGTTGCTGTGGTTAAGATCGAAGGCGAAAACAACGTAGTACTCTACTGCGGCGCTACTGACATCGGTCAGGGTGCAGATATGGCTATGGCTCAGATGGCAGCGGAAACGCTGGGCGTAAGAGCGGAAGACGTGAAGGTTGAATCCAGAGACTCCCAGTCCACTACATTCGACCTTGGTACATTCGCTTCCCGTGTAACGTATGCTACAGGCTGGGCTATCAGAAGAGCCTGCGAAGCTGCTAATGCACAACTGTTCCCGGTTGCGGCCGCGATCATGGGCTGCCGTGGCCAGGAAGTTGGCGTTAAGGACTATCAGTTCTATTCTATCTATGAAAGAAAGAAGAAGAACGTTGACTGGATCGAAGTTGTACAGCAGTACATCTCCGCAAATGGTCCGCTGGTAACTACCGGTCAGTTCACACCTCCAAGACGTAAGGGTATCCAGCAGGGCGGCAACATCGGTCATTCGCCGACTCAGGGCTTCACCTGCCAGATCGCGGAAGTTGAAGTTGACCTCTACACTGGTAACGTTCACGTTCTCAAGGTTACTGAAGCCGGTGACCTTGGCCAGCCGATCAACCCTATGTCCTGCGAAGGTCAGGTACACGGCGGTATCCAGATGGGTATGGGCCACGCTCTGACAGAAGAAATGAGATATGCTGACGACGGCCGTCTGCTGAATCCGTCCTTCCACGACTACAAGCTTATCGGTACTATGGATATGCCGGAAGTAGAAGCTACTATCGTAGAATCCTTCGACCCATCCGCTCCTTACGGTGCTAAGGAATCCGGCGAAGGTCCTACTCAGCCTACTCCGTCCGCAATCTTCAACGCGGTATACGATGCGATCGGTTTCAGATGCTGTGATGAACCGCTCTCTCAGGAAAAGGTACTCAACTATCTGAAGTCCATCGGCAAGAATCTGTAATGTGAACAGTATGTTTCAGGACCGGCTGCATTGCAGTGCCGGCCGGTTTCAGAAGCATATATGAACACGGTTAAACACAATGAAAAAGCTGCGGCGGGAGACCGCCGCAGCGGATGAATACTCTTATCTGCTTTCTTTCCGGCCCGCATAGGGCATCGAAACAGAAAGCATCCTCTAATTCAAACAAGTTGCCCCTTATTAAATTGTGAAATGGTTTGTTGAAGTTCCGGGAAGGATTGCAGTGCTCCCCGGAACTTTTTATATTTATATAAAAGAAAAAACCATCGTCGGGAGGGGGTCTCAGCTGTCTGACCCTGGACGATGGTTTTTTCTGTATCAAGTTTATTAATGTGTAAGTAAATGATTGCTGTTTTTTATCTGGATTGCCGTTCCGGGTTCTGATCCGGAGCTTCCGGACTCTGGTAAGCCTGCTTTCCTTATCTGGAGAAGATGCCGGTCAGTCTGTCCAGAAATCTTCTGTAGGTCTTTTCAGCGGAAATCCAGGAATTAACATACTCTCTGCCGAAGTTGCTGTTCATTTTAAATACCTCCAAAACGTTTTATGATTTTATTTATTCGTATGAATAAGTGTGTTCTTTACTTGCTTCGGCCTTATACTACTACGTTTTTCAGTTGTTGTAAATCGCAATTTTAAGCATCAGAAGTTGTAAAAATGTTCATCTTCCTGCGGTGCGTACGGGCGGAATACTTCGACGTCAGCGCCCGGTTTGGGCGGTATTTTGAACCTGTAACGGTTTTGCGGAGGGATTTAATTGGCATTTCATTGAATTAAAGTCATTTCAAATTGAGCAAAAAATCAACTTCAGCCTTTACATTACAAAAAAAAATGTGTACCATGGGATTGCAATTTGTATTTCCGGAATGAAAGGAGAAGGTGAGCGGCTTATGAATACATATCCGTGGCAGGTTTTTCTGTCGATCGCGGAAAACCGCAGTTTTCAGAAAACGGCCGCTTCGATGAATCTGTCGGCTTCGGCGGTCAGCCATATGATTTCCAAGCTGGAGGACAGCTGCGGCTACCCGTTGTTCGTCCGCAACCGGAACAATATCGAGCTGACGACGAACGAAAAAATACTCATGCCTTACGTAGTCAATCTGCTGAAGTGCGAAAACGCGCTGGATCAGGAAATACTGGGGCTGAAGGAAACCACCAGCGGCATCGTCCGGATCGCAGGCATTAACAGTGCCATCCGCCTCTGGATGCCGGATATCCTGTGGCGGTTCAATGAAAAATATCCGAATATTAAAGTCGTGGTCATGCAGTCCGGCAACGAGAGTCTCCGTGAGTGGATCGAGAAAGGCGTCATTGATCTGGCGCTGCTGGACAAGGAGATTATACGGACTTCGCCGGTACGGGAAGATTCCTTTATGCCGATGCACAAAACGCCGATGGTCTGCCTGACGCCGAAGGATTATGTGCCGCTGGACGGCAAAGTCATTAAACGGGATGACCTGATGAGCAAGCCGATCATCATGCAGCTGGAGGGTTACGATTATCAGGCGATGGAATATCTCAAAGAGATCGGGGTCTCGGCAGATTCCAATTTCCAGGTGGAAACAGACGCAACCTGCCATACCTTTGTGGAACACGGCTTCGGGTTCTGCGTTACCTCGGAACTGGCGGCGCGCTGCAATCCGAGCGATGTAAACATGTATCCGCTGGAGAAGGAAATGTTTGTTACGATCGGTCTGGTAACGGTTTATTCCAGTTATATGTCACCGGCTGCCAGGCTGCTGCGGAAAGAAGTATTTGATTACATGACCGAAACGGGATTAATGAACGTATAAGGAGAGACAGAAATGGAAACCGGAATCAGAAATCAGGAAGAAATGATTGTGAAGGAAGAAAATACCGCGCTGGCAATGGGCAGCGGCACACTGCGGGTTCTGGCCACACCGGCCATGATCGCGCTGATGGAGAACACCGCGAAAAACAGCATTGCGGCGGAGCTGGAAGAAGGTTCTACTACAGTGGGAACCGCGTTGAATATCAAACATGTATCCGCGACGCCGGTGGGCATGAAGGTGCGCTGCGAGAGCGAGCTGACGGCAGTCAACGGCCGGGCGCTGACATTTTCTCTGAAAGCCTGGGATGAGGCCGGGCTGATCGGGGAAGGGGAACACGAGCGGTTTATCGTGTATGCGGAACCGTTTGCGGATAAAGCATACGGCAAGCTGAAATAAGGGGACGACCCGCTTCGTGAGCGGCAGCAGGAAACGATCTGCCGCATATTGATTTTGCATTAAGGAACAATTATGTATAAACGAGAATTGTCACTGGACAATGTATTTCTGTGCCTGCTGGTGATTTATATCCATGTGATGTCCAACTGCGTCAGCCATCTACCGAAGGAGTCGCCGCTGTACTATCCGGTTTTCATTTCCTGGCGGCTGACCGCCTTTGTGGTGCCCGGCTTTCTGTTCCTGAGCGCCCTGCGGACCATGTACTGGTACCGGAATCAGCCGATGGATTACGGGAGCTACTACCGGTCCAGGGTGACCAGGATTCTGCTGCCGTACGCGGTGGTGGCCTGCCTGTACTATGCCCTGTTCGTCCGGCTGGGATGGTTCCCTTTTTCCTGGAAGGACCTGGGACTGTATATTCTGCACGGAGACATTGCAGCGCCGTTTTATTTTATAATAATTATTCTGCAGCTGTATATATTAATGCCTCTGTGGCGCCGGATGGCGGATCGCGTGCCGCCGGGAGCGGGAATGGCGGCTGCGCTGATCCTTACATTATTATACCGGTGGTTTGGCGCGGTTCCATACGGACAGACCGCCATGGCAGGTGTGATCTACCCGGACAATCTGTTCCTGAAGTATCTGGTGTACTGGGTCGCAGGCTGTTATGCCGGGAAATATTATGAAGCGTTTTCGGCGCTGCTGGCAAAATACCGCAAAATCTGGATCGCAGTATATCTGGTCTGCGCAGCCGCAGACGCAGTCTGGTCGGTGCTGTCCTACGGGAGCAACCGCATTCCCGGGCTGGAGACCTTCCATATGGTGTACTGCGTGGCGGCAATCCTGTGCCTGTGCAGTGTCTGCCAGTGGATTGCCGGCAGAGGCTGGAACCAGCGCCGTCTGGTTTCGGAAATCGACGCTGCGAGCTTTGAGATCTATCTGATTCATAGTCCGATCCTGGATATTCTGCTTCTGGTGTATCTCGAGCCGCACGGCATCACGGGACCGCTGAAGCAGCTGCCGGTTCTGGCTGTGGGTGTGTACGTGCTGTCCATCCTGACCGGCATGGTCTGGACCCGGGCAAAGCGGGGGCTGCGTGCGCTGCATGCTGAAAAACAGTAATTATATATGTTAATGAGTTGGAGCTGCTGCACTGAGGAATTCGTTCAGCAGCCCCTTTTTCTTTATAATGCGGAGGAAATGTCCGGGGATTAGCAATTGGAGATCGTGGGTTCGTCGCTGCTAACCGAACGAATTTTGGACATTTCCGTCTGAAATGCCTGCAGATGTCCACGCTGGTGGACATTCCCATAAAAATACAGATGAAATGTCCACCGATCGCAGTGAAAACCATGGATTTCCGGATCGGTGGTTTGAAACCCACAACCGTATGTGATAGACTGAATACAGAGCAGTTTTTCCTGCTTTCTACAAACAAATAACAGAGTATCCGGTGCCGCCGGTCCTTTCTCGAAGGATGCGTTCCCCCAAGAGGTGCGTTCTTCTAAGGGATGTGTTCTTCAAAGGAATGCGGCGGAGAATAGGGAAACAGGTGTGAATCCTGTGCGAACTCGTCACTGTATTGGAGGAGCGGATGATCACGCGCGTTCTTTCGTGAGCGGGCAGCCACTGGCCGGTGTGCCGGGAAGGCGGTCATCTGCGGCGATCCCTGAGTCAGGAGACCTGCCGGATACGGGTACGGAAACGTTTTGGAAAGCCCATGGCAACCCCTCGGTTTTTCCTGCGTTTCAGATCACGAGAAACTGGTCGTACCGGCAGTCAGGCCCTCCTGTTCCGGGGGCAGGCTGCTTTGCGGCCTTTTACGTGACGTGAAAGGTTTTTTTATTAGGAGGAATGAAAATGATGAGACATGAGAAAATGACATCGTCCGTCGGCAGCAAGAGTGCCGGTAAAAAACGGAGTGGTAAAGGAACCGCAAGGATCCTGGCTCTGCTCATGGTTCTTGGCCTGCTTGGTCTGACCGGATGCGGCAGCGCCGGTACGCCGGCAGGATCCGAAGGCGCCGCTGAGCCGCTGTCTGCGGAACAGGAGGCGGTGGAAGAAGAGAATTATGACACTGGGGACGCATCTCTGGACGATCCGCGGAATCAGGACGATATTGGTGAGAAGGAAATACTGGTAGTGAGCTTCGGTACCAGTTTTAATGACAGCCGCCGCCTCACTATTGGCGGCATCGAACAGGCCATTGCAGCGGCATATCCGGACTGGAGCGTCCGCCGTGCCTTCACCAGCCAGATCATTATCGATCATGTGGCCAAGCGGGACAATGTGAAAATTGACAATGTACAGGAAGCGCTGGAGCGGGCTTCCAACAACGGCGTGAAAGAACTGATCGTACAGCCGACACACCTGATGAACGGGCTGGAGTACAACGATCTGGTGAATGAGATCGCGCAGTATTCGGATGCCTTTGAAAAAGTATCCATCGGCGAACCGCTGCTGACCAGCGAAGCGGACTTTGCTGCAGTCGGAAACATTCTCATGGAAATCACTGCCGCGTATGATACCGATGATACGGCCATCGTCTTCATGGGACATGGTACGGAGGCGGATTCCAACGCGGTTTACGGGCAGATGCAGGAAGTGCTCGCCGCTGCGGGACAGGACAACTATTTTATCGGTACCGTGGAAGCGAAGCCGGATCTGGAGGATGTTATGATGGCCGTCCGGTCTGGCAACTATAAAAAGGTCGTACTGCGTCCGCTGATGGTTGTGGCAGGGGATCACGCGAATAATGATATGGCCGGCGACGAGGAAGGCAGCTGGAAGACCACCATCGAAAAAGAAGGCTATGAAGTAGAATGTGTTCTGGAAGGACTCGGGCAGGTACCGGCCATCCAGGAATTGTACGTACAGCATGTACTGGCCGCCATGCAGCCGGCTGCTTAGGAGAACATCATGAGACAGAAGAAGTGGCTGGCGGCGCTGATCGCCGCCGTACTGGCGCTGGTTTCTCTCGCAGGGTGCGGGGCGGAACCGGCGGGCAACGGATCTGCAGCACCGGAGCAGACAGCATCTTCCGCAGAACAGACCGGGAAGGTCGCGAAATCATCGGATATGGCAGAGGTGACGGATGTTGTGGAAGAGGGGATGGTTCCTGTTCCCGGCAGCCGGATTAAAGACGGTGTGTACGATGTGAAAGTGGATTCCAGTTCGTCCATGTTTTCAGTGGAATCCTGCAGCCTGACTGTAGATCAGGGAGTCATGAATGCAGTCATGACCATGGGGGGAACCGGATATCTTTATATATTCCCGGGAACCGGCGAGGAAGCCGCGAAAGCGGATTCCGCCGACTATATTCCGTTTGAGGAAACCGAATCCGGCGCGCATACTTTCACTATTCCGGTGAAAGCGCTGGATGAAGGGATCGCCTGTGCGGCATTTTCCAAAAAGAAGCAGATGTGGTATGACCGCACACTGGTATTCCGGGCGGATTCCCTGCCGGGAGATGCTTTGAAAGAAGGTGCGTACAAGACCGCTGCCGATCTGCAGCTGGCAGACGGTGTCTATTCTGCAAATGCCGAACTGAAAGGCGGATCCGGGAAAGCGTCCGTGACGTCGCCGGCAGAGATCCGTGTGAAGGACGGAGCAGTGACTGCGGTGATCGAATGGAGCAGTCCGAATTATGATTATATGGTGGTGGACGGACAGCGGTACGAGCCGGTCAACACCGAAGGCAACTCCGTGTTTGAAATTCCGGTTCCGGGATTTGATTATCCTGTTTCGGTGTCTGCAGACACGACGGCCATGAGTACGCCGCACGAGATTGCATATACCCTGACCTTCGATTCCGCATCCGTGAAGGCCGCTCAGGAATAACCGAAAATGCGGAGATTCAGAGGATTCTTTTCGGCGGCAGTATGGCTGATACTGTTAATGATTTTGCTGGCGGGCTGCGGTGCCGGCGGCGGCGCAGCCGGCAGCGCCGGTGAGCCGGAAAGCGGCGCCCGGGTGGCAGAAGAGAGCACAGGCTTACCGGGCGCCGCAGGACCCTCCGGCGCGCAGGACACTGGTCCGGCGTGGCAGGATTTGCAGAAAACCGGAAGCATGGAACTCCGGTACGCGGAAATGTTTGCGGTGGACTACTTCGAGGCGGCGGATGGCGGACGGCCATACGCGCTGGTGACCTTCGGCCCGCCGGACCGGGAACAGTCCCGCTGTCTCCTGGTGCCGGAAGGGCAGGCTGTGCCGTCCGGCCTGGAGGAAGATATCACGGCGCTGTGCCTGCCGCTGGACCATCTCTACCTGGCCTCTTCGTCAGTGATGGATTTCTGGCGCCAGCTGGATGCGCTGGATGCGGTCAGCATGACCAGTACAAAGGAAGGCGACTGGAGCATGCCGGAAGTACAGGAAGCGATCCGCTCCGGCAGCATGCGCTACGCCGGGAAATACAGCGCGCCGGATTATGAGGCACTGCTGCGGGACGGCTGCCGGCTGGCCATTGAAAACACCATGATCTATCACAGCCCGGAAACCGCGGAAAAACTGGAATCTGTCGGCATTCCGGTGCTGGTGGAGTATTCCAGCTACGAGAGCCATCCGCTGGGCCGCCTGGAATGGATCCGGCTGTACGGCCTGATGGCGGGCCGCGGGCCGGAAGCAGAGGCATTTTTTGAACAGAAAACCAGGCAGCTGGAGGGTATTCTGTCCGGTATGACAGAGCCATCCGGAAAAACGGCAGCCTTCTTCTATGTGACCGCCAACGGAAACATTAATATACATAAACCGGGCGGATATGTAATGAATATGATTGAAATGGCCGGCGGTACCAGTGTGTTTACAGATCTGCCGGAGGACGACAGCGCGCTGTCTACAATGAATCTCCAGATGGAACAGTTCTACCGCCAGGGAAAGGATGCGGACATCCTGCTATATAACTGCACGGTGGACGGGGAATTGCAGGATCTGAACGATCTGCTGGGAAAAAGCGCGCTTTTCAGTGATTTTAATGCGGTTCAGAACGGGAACGTGTGGTGCACGGGGAAAAATATGTTTCAGGAGACGACCTGTGCCAGTGACATGATTCTGGAGCTGCACAGTATTTTCAGCGGGGAAGCCGGGGATGGCCGTTCACTGCGCTATCTGCGCCGGCTGGAACAGGAACAGCAGGAATGAGAGCTTCGGATAAAAAGCGGTATGCCGCAGGATACCTGATACTGGCCGTGCTGGCGGTCATTCTGGTGATGATTACCGTGAATCTCGGGAGCGTGCAAATTGCGCCCGGCGATGTGCTGCGTATTCTTTCCGGTGGAGGAAACACCGATCCGCAGCTGCAGACGGAGGCGGAAATCCTGCTGAACATTCGTCTGCCCAGAGTGCTGGCAGCGCTGATTCTGGGCGGGGCGCTGGCGGTTTCCGGCGTACTGCTGCAGACCTTTTTTTCGAACCCGATTGCCGGTCCGTTTGTGCTGGGAATTTCGTCGGGTGCCAGGCTGGTCGTGGCTCTTGTCCTGATCGCCTGCCTGAGTAAAGGTGTAATATTACACTCTGCGGGAATGGCGCTGGCAGCTTTTGCCGGGTCCATGCTGGCCATGGGTTTTGTGCTGGCCATATCCGGGAGGGTAAAGAATATGTCCGTACTCATCGTCTGCGGTGTCATGGTAGGATACCTGTGTTCCGCGGTGACGGATTTTCTGGTTACTTTTGCGGATGATACCAATATTGTCAGTCTGCATGACTGGTCGCTGGGCAGTTTTTCCGGGATCAGCTGGGAAAATGTCCGCGTGATGACACTGATCACGGCTGCAGCCATGTTTCTGACCCTGCTGCAGGTCAAGCCGATCGGCGCGTACCAGCTGGGCGAAACCTATGCGGCGAATATGGGGGTGAATATCCGGTCCTTCCGGATTCGCCTGGTGCTGCTGTCCAGTGTGCTGTCCGCCTGTGTCACCGCTTTTGCGGGGCCGATTGCCTTTCTGGGCGTGGCGGTGCCCCATCTGGTCCGGAATCTGTTCCGCACCTCGAAGCCGGCTGTCATTATTCCGGCTTCCTTCCTGGGCGGCGGAACCTTTTGCCTGTTCTGCGACCTGATCGCCAGAACCGCTTTTGCACCGGCGGAAATCAGCATCAGTTCGGTGACGTCCGTATTCGGCGCGCCAATCGTGATCTGGATAATGATGAAACGGCGGAAGGAGAATTAGATGCGGAACAGCTTGCATGCGGAACAGGAAAAAGAAGTGCTTCGCGCGGAAGACCTCCGTGTCGGATATGGCCGGCGGCCTGTGCTGGAAAACCTGGATTTTTCCGCTGCCGGAGGCAGGATCATTACCATCATCGGTCCCAACGGCGCCGGCAAGTCCACCCTGCTGAAAACGCTGATCCGCCAGCTGGAGCCGCTGGGCGGGACGGTTTTCCTGAAGGAACAGAATCTTTTTGAAATGCCGGAACAGGAAGTGGCAAAAGCGATGTCCATCGTGATGACGGAACGGGTGCATCCCGCGCTGCTGACCTGTGAAGACATCGTCAGCTTCGGACGGTATCCGTACACCGGACGTATGGGCGTAC
Source organism: Bacillota bacterium (assembly GCA_017534025.1). Lineage (GTDB taxonomy): Bacteria > Bacillota > Clostridia > Peptostreptococcales > Anaerovoracaceae > RUG708. Next base: position 4,978 of record JAFWDF010000064.1, on the reverse strand, counting down.
TGAGCGGGCAGGACCGGGAGAAAATTGCGGAAGCGATGCGGCTGGTGGAGATAGAAGATCTGGCAGAGAGGTATTTTACGGAGGTCAGTGACGGGCAGAAGCAGCGCGTCATGCTGGCCAGGGCCATCTGCCAGGAGCCGGCGGTCATGATTCTGGACGAGCCCCTGTCGTACCTGGATATCCGGTATAAACTGGAAATGCTGGGCATCCTGAAAAAGCTGGCCATGGAGCAGGGGATTACCGTGTTAATGACACTGCACGAGCTGGATCTGGCACAGAAAATTTCCGACCGGGTGATCTGTGTGAAGGATGGCGGGATTGTCTTCGAGGGGACGCCGGATGAAGTGTTCGTCCGGGAGCGGATGGAATGGTTGTATGATTTGAAAGAGGAGGACTGCGGTTCTTATCTGCCCGCGTTCGGGTCCCTGGAGCTGAGCAGGCGCGCCGGCACGCCCGCCGTTTTTGTGATCGGCGGAGCAGGCAGCGGCATCCCGGTTTACCGGCAGCTCTGGAGAGACGGCATCTGTTTTGCTGCGGGCGTCATTTCCCGCGGAGATCTGGATTATCCTGTAGCGGAAGCGCTGGCTCAGACGGTGGTCGTTTCCGAACCATTTGAACCAGTGCCGGAAAGTGCTGTGAAAGAAGCACTGCAGATTCTGCAGAATTGCCGGACCGTCATCTGCACCCTGGATCCGGGCTGCGGGTTCGGCAGCCTGAATGCCCGGAACCGCAGGCTGATCGAACAGGCAGAGGCGTGGAATATCCCGGTGGAATACCGGTAAACAGCAGGCTCAGACTTTCTCGTAGACCATGGCTGTCAGTGCCGTTTCCGCGATCCGGCGTACGGTTTCGGGTGAGCTTGCCGGATGGATCCATTGCGCAGCCTGTGCCGGTTCCAGTATGACCGGCATGCGGTCATGAAGAAAGCGGATCCCTTCTGAGGATTCTCTGGTCAGCACGACAAAATGAGGAAACCCGTTCTCGATCCGGTACAGGCCGGCGAGCAGCGTAAGTGAAGCGCCTGAAGGCTGGATGGCAAATTTGTCTCCGGTCTTCTTTTTTCCTTCCGGTGAGCTGAAATGCTGCCATTCGAAGTACCAGGACGCCGGAATGATACAGCGGCGCTGCATCCAGGATTCCCGGAATGTGGGTTTCCGATCCGCGGATTCCACCCGGGCATTTAAAAGTAAAGAGCCTCCCGGTGCTGGTGAATACCCCCAGATCATCGGGAATACGGATTTTGTGCGCGTCTTTGCGGAAGGGGCAATGACCGGCACCATATCTGTCGGACGGATTTCTCCTTCCGTTTTCAGCGGCCGTGCAAGGGCAGCGACCATGCGTTCCCGCAGCGCAGAATGCATCGCTTCTTCAATATATGGTTTCAATTCTTCTGATTGTTCCAGATAATATCTTGTGCACATGACAGACTTCATTCCTGAAAATGGCAGATGCAAAAAGTGTAAAATTACTCTCCGGACTTCTGGCCGTATGCGGCAGCAATCCGGTCGGAGTAATCGCCGTCCTCCCGGTCCGGACCGGTGCTCTGCTGTGCAATCCAGCGGAGAAACTCCACTTCGCTGAATTCGACAGGCTCGTCGCTGCTTTCAGCAGCCGGTTCGGAAAGTCCGCCGGGTGTTTTCCATTTGTTTTCTTCCATAATATTGTTGTCCTCCTGATATTTTCTACTATACGACAAATACCCGAACGATACAATTCTGTTGTATAACAAAAGCCGGGAACGCCGCTGCCGCGGTGCTCCCGGTTCTGATCCCCCGTATTCCGTTTTCACTTCAGTTTCCGGAACTGCTGCCGGAAGAGCTGCTGCCGGAAGTATTTTCACTGCCCGGTTTTGCAGGAGGTTCTCCGGATGGTTTTTCTCCGTCCGGTCTGGCAGGCGGTTCACCCGCAGGCTTCTCTCCGTTCATATCCGGACCGCCTTCGCCTTCCGGAGCCATGTCTCCGTTGTGTCCGCCGCTTGCAGCAGTGATTTCAATTGCTTCTCCGGTGGAAGCCGTACCCTCGCTGTAGGCTTTGCCATTCACATAGAGCGTATGACCGTTCAGATTAATGGAATCTGCGTCACAGGTCAGGTTGGTGATATAGGAATCACCGGTCAGCGTCCAGGTGGAACCGCCGGTTACTTCCACATACACATCGCCTGCCTGGCCGTCTGCATTGATCGCGCCGGTGAAGGCCGAACCATCTGCCAGATACAGATTGAGTTTGGAAATCTCATCCACCACCATGTCCCCGTCAATGGTCTGACCGGATGCTTTCAGAGTTACCTGGCCGCCGTTAGAGCCTTCTGTTCCCCAGCCGGCAGCGGCGGCCCGGAGAAATACGCCGTCTCCTTCATTCTTAATAGTTGCATTGTTGAGAGCGATCTCAGCCATTGTGTTGTTCACGAAGAAAACATCTCCGTTTTTATTCGTCAGGGTACCGTCTTTCATTGTGAAGGAAGCGGTTCCTTCCGAGGCATCGCCGGACATGGACTGATAGATCATGACTGCCTGGTAATAGTCGGATTTGTCACTGTTTTTTGTATTGTTATCCGCAGTCAGATTCACATTGTTCAGAGTGACGGAATTGCTGCCTTCTACAACCACGCCCTGGGAAGCAGTGGATTCCATTTTCGCGTCATTAACGGTGATATCCGCTGTGGAGTAGACTACCGGAGAGCCGGTACCATCCGTCGAATAGCTGCCGCCGGTGACAGTGACGGTGCCGCCGCCCCGGTCGGAACGAATCGCCGCAGAGGATCTCCCTGTGGTGTGAATGGTCAGGTTGCTGGCGTTCATAGTGCCTCCGCCTGTGGTCATCAGGCCGCCGGAACAATCGCCGCTGGTTTCGATCACGGAATCCGCTATGTTAATGGCCGTTCCCTCGCCATAGCTGAATACGCCGTTGGCATGGGTGCCGCAGCTCTGCAGCAGAATTCCGCTGAGATCCAGCGTGGCGCCGTTGGTCGCGAATACGGCCGCATTATCACCGTAAAAATCCGCTTCGTCGCCTTCCGCAGAATCGCCGGACTTGATCACGGCCGTGTCGGAATAAGAGAGGGTTTCGCCGTCCGCAGTGATGACGTGCTCGCCGCCCACGGCATTCTCCAGGGTTTCTATTATGGTCAGATCGTCTGCCGTCAGATAGGCCCCGGATGCATCTGCCCGGCCGGATCCGGCAGTATCCGCAGAGCCGGAATTCGTCCCGGTGCTGCAGGCAGCCGCCGACAGTCCCAGCGCGCAGGTAAGTGCCAGCGCCAGTACTTTTTTGTATGTTTTCATGGTGGGTCTCCTTTCAGACTCCGGAAATGGAGGGAATTGCTTTACTTTTCATATATAAAATAGATCATAAATTTGAAGAAGCAAAGAGGAGATTGTGTGCTGCAGGTGAATGAGCGGAGGAGATTTCGTGGCTGCCTGGAGCTGCCTTTCTTGAAATAGAAGGCAAAAAGCATTAAGATGAAAAATAATGATCATAATGTTATACGGTTTGTGAAAATAAGGCATACAGAGAAAATGAATTTGCGCCGCAGGCAGACATTACCAGCGAGCAGAAGCGGATGCGATTCTAAGCAGATACAGAGGCGGGTGATAAATGATGGAATTTAATTACTTTAAACTGGAAATTTTTATTCCGGAAACGCATTTTCGGGAGCTGCAGAAGGTCCTGCAGTCAGTCGGCGCCGGACATATCGGAAATTATGACTGCTGCCTGTCCTACAGCCGGGTTACGGGAACCTGGCGCCCGCTGGAAGGGACAAATCCGTTCATTGGTTCCGCGGGCGAGATCAGCGAAGAACCGGAGTTTAAAGTGGAAGTAACGGTTTCAGCCGGGATCCTGGAGAAAACCGTCGAAGCAGTACGCCGGACGCACCCTTATGAGGAACCGGTCATCAATGTAATTCCGCTCTGGGGTACCGGGCTGCAGCCGGTTGCCGGGAAATGAAAAAAGATCCGGTCACAGATTCGTCAGCGTGTCTGTGACCGGATTTTTGTATTTCTTCTTATAATGCTATGTGCGGAAAGCCATTATTATTTTCCGGCTTTCTGGAGTGTCAGTTCCACCTTGAACAGGTCGCCGTCCACGATGAGATTCAGTGCGCCGCCCATCAGTCCTGCCAGGCTGTCCGCAATGGACAGACCAAGGCCGCTGCCTTCCGCTGCCCGGGAACTGTCGCCCTGCACGAAGCGGGCTTTCAGTTCTTCTCCGGAGATGTGCAGCGGCGCTTCCGAAACATTCCGGAAGGTGATGGACACCTGCCGGTCGGTTTCCGTCATATCAATGTATGCCCGTGTGCCCGGCTGTGCGTATTTGCAGATATTGCTCAGCAGGTTGTCAAAGATGCGCCACAGGTACCGGCTGTCCGCCCGCACCATCGGATCAGTTACTTCCCGGCGGACAAAGTAGTCGATATTCCGTTTTTTCATCTTTTCATCAAATTCGCCGATGGCCTGTGCCAGTACCATACCGGCATCGACCGTCTCCATTTCCATTTTTAATGTTCCTGAGGAAGCCTTGGAGGCTTCGATCAGGTCTTCGATCAGTTTTTTCAGCCTTTCGGATTGTCTCGATAATACTTCGATATATTCCTTTGCCTGCGGATCCTCCAGATCCAGCCGGGCCAGCAGGTCGGTATAGGAAATAATGGAGGTCAGTGGTGTTTTAATGTCATGGGAAACGTTGGTGATCAGCTCCGTTTTCATTCGTTCGGAGCGGATCCGTTCATCCACTGCTTCGGACAGGCCGCTTCCGATGCGGTTCAGGGCATTGCCGTGCTGCTCGAAATCCAGGAACATGTTCGACGTCTCCGCTTTGGCGTCCATGTTGCCGGAGGCGATCTCCTCCGCAGTCTGTTTGAGCTGGCCGAATTCCCGCAGGATCTTCGCCAGCAGCAGGAAGAAAAGCACTTTTTCAAACAGCCAGGCGACCAGGAAGAGCGGACTGCAGTCGTAAGTCAGCAGGAAAATGCCGGCCAGTT
>JAFWDF010000063.1 GCA_017534025.1 Bacillota bacterium | reverse complement strand
GGAATCGACCGCAGGACAGCATACCGAGTTGCCTACACAGGACGTAGAATTGCCTATGTCTGTAACAAGGGTGCTGTTAACGTGGCGATAAGCAATAAGAGATTAACCGCATTTGGGCTAATCTCCATGTCGGACTACTACACCAAATGGCAAGTCACTTGTTAAGTTGGTTGAACCGCCGTATACCGAACGGTACGTACGGTGGTGTGAGAGGTCGGGGGATTAACCAAATCCCCCTCCTACTCGATTTGTGGCGCGCCGGTCCGGCTGTTACGTTTTCCGTCCGGCCGGATCTTCCGGAAGAAGCTGCCATCCGGTGTCATCGGCATGCGGAAATCGTATCCCAGGCGGTTCATTTCCTGCAATTTAATGAGCAGCAGATTGATGTCCGTGTTCAGCAGGCCGGCCATTTGCACGATATCATGGCCCTGCAGCGCGGTCCGGTATACGGTTTCATTGTCCAGAAGAATGTGTGCGGCAAAGGCATTGGCCTCATATTCTGTGGTGTCCTTCATATTGAATAGAGTGAATTCCTGCAGTGCCCGGTTCCGCGCAAAATCCCTGTGGAGCGCGTCGTGGCCGAGCTCATGGCCGATGACCATCTGCCGGAGCGGAACCGTCATGGACGGGTTCAGGAAAATCATCCGGTGCCGCCAGCGGACCGTGTACATGCCCAGCAGGTCCCGGAACGCCGGTTCTTCCCGGATCCAGATTCCGAGTTCGCCCGCAATGGTTTCCGGATCCCGGCTCCCGAAGCGATTCACCAGTGCCTCCGCCCGGCGGAAGATGCCCTGAGAATCAATCACGGGATGTCACCTCCGCAGTCTGGTCTGTCCGTGCCTTCGGCGAGTATTTTTTATTATCCTGTTTGCATTCGAAATAGGCTTTCTGCAGCGCGATCATCACGGCGTCCATGTCCCGTTCGGACAGTTCACCGCCGGCAAAGAGGCCGGATAATTCCGCCACCAGCTGTTCCGCTTCCCGTTTGCCTTTCGCTCCGTACTGCTCTGCAGCAGCGGAGACGAATTCCTCATCTTCGGTCAGAAGATAATTCCTGTCACATTCGAACAGATCCGCCAGTTTTTCGTAAACAATGCGTTTTCGCGGATACCGTCCCTCCTGTTCATAGCTGATGTACGTGCGGCGGGAAATCCCCGCGGCGTCGGCGGCTTCCTGCTGTGTCAGGTTCTTTCCCTTTCGCAATGCGATTAATTTTTCCCCGAATTTCATAACCGTCTCCTCTGAAAGTGAGAAAATAAATTTCACATATTGCGTTGACAAGTGCAATTGAATGGCATATAATGCACGTGCAGATGTGAAATTGACTTGCTCATATAATACATTGATTTTCACATCCTGTCAATCTCCGGAGATATACAAATGAAAGAAACGGAGACGGGATCATGAGAGCAAAGATGGGAAATTCCCAGCGGGCCAAGCAGTTTATGCCGTTTGCGGCGCTGCAGGGATTTGAGGAAATGATCCGGGATGACGGGCCGGCGTCCGTTTCCGGCCGGCAGGGAACGGAGAGGATTTATCTGGTAGTAGATCTGAAATCGTTTTACGCGTCCGTAGAGTGTGTGGAACGGGGGCTGGATCCCATGAAAGTCAATCTGGTGGTGGCGGATCCGGACCGGACGGACCGGACCATCTGTCTGGCCATTACACCGGCCATGAAGGCGCTGGGCGTGAAAAACCGCTGCCGGGTGTTTGAAATTCCGCCGGATGTGGATTATATCATGGCGACGCCCCGGATGGCGTTGTATATGGCGTATTCCGCCCGGATTTACGAAGTGTACAGAAAACATGTGGCACCGGAGGATATCCATGTGTACTCCGTGGACGAAGCCTTTCTGGATGTTACGGATTATCTGCAGCCCCGGCGGCTGACGGCGCGCGGGTTTGCGGAATGCATTATGGAGGACATCTATCAGACAACCGGTATTCTGTCCGCCTGCGGAATAGGAACCAATATGTATCTGGCCAAAGTAGCCCTGGATATTCTGGCGAAGCATCAGCCGGACCGGATTGCAGTACTGACAGAACAGGAGTATCAGAAACAGCTGTGGGATCACCAGCCGCTTACGGATTTCTGGAGAATCGGCCCGGGAACCCGGAGAAGACTGGATAAGATCGGACTTACCACGATGCGGAAGATTGCAGAAGCGGATCCGGATGTGTTATACCGCCTGTTCGGTATTGACGCTGAACTTCTGATTGATCATGCATGGGGGCGTGAGACAGCGGGGATCCCGGATATCCGATCCTACCGCCCGAAGAATCATTCTCTGTCCAGCGGACAGGTGCTGGGTGTCCCGCGGGACCGGCCGGGGGGCCGCCTGATTGCGGTGGAGATGACAGATGTGCTGAGCCTGGATCTGGTGCGGCACGGATGGGTGACGGATTCCGTCACGATGTATATTTCCTATTCTATACAGGGATGGCAGCGTGGCACGGCGGGCGGGACACTGGCCGTCGGCGGGCAGACTTCTTCCGCCAGCCGGCTGATGAAGTGCGCGGGCTGTCTTTATGACAGGCTGGCGCCGGAGGAATGGACCGTTCACCGTGTCAGTATCGCTTTTAATAATGTCTGTTCCGAACAGGGAGTACAGCTGGATCTGTTTTCTGATATCCGGCAGGAGGATAAGGAGAAAAAACTGATGCGCGCAGTGATTGCCATTCAGGATCGATATGGGAAAAATTCTATTTTTCTGGGCATGGATCTGCTGAAGGATGCGCGCACGCTGGAAAGAAACCGGGAGATCGGAGGGCACCGGGCCTGAATGTATACCGGGCTGTCAGTCCGGAAAGAGCCCTTTGCGGAGCTTGCGGTAAATCAGAATATACATAGTTGTGAAACAGGCCGTACCGCCGATCACGTTGGATACCGGTTCCGCAGCAAAAATACCTTGAATCGGCGAAGCCCCCAGCAGAGGGAACAGCTTCGGAAACAGAATTGTCAGAGGAACTACGATAATGACCTTGCGGAAAAGTGAAAAGAAAATCGCGTGGTTTTTCATGCCCAGGGAGCGGAAGGTAGTCTGTCCGCCATACTGAAGAGCCTGAAAAACAAAAGCGAAAAAGTATATGTGCAGCAGCGGAACTGCTGTGGCGATTACATGGGTGTCGGACGTGAAAATCCTGATGAAGGCAGAAGGGAACAAAGAGATCAGCCCCCATGCCGTCAGAGAATATACAAAAGCAGCGAGGCACATGAGACGGATGCTTTCCCGGGTCTTTTCACTTCTTCTGGCCCCGTAATTGTAACTGACCACTGGTGAGGATCCTTCTGTGATGGCGCCCGTAGGGACGTCGAATACCTGGCGGACAGAGGACAGAATCGCATAGATGGAAATGTACAGATCCCCGCCGTAGATACTCAGCATGCGGTTGCAGACAATCGTGACCAGGCTGTTGGTGAAATGAGTGATGAACATGGAAAAGCCCAGCCAGATGATTTTTCCGGAAAGGGCGCGGTCCGGATGCAGGACCTGAGAGCGCCGGATCCGCAGATCCGCTTTTTCAGAAGTCAGAAAGCGGAGGCAGAACGCTGCGGAAAGCCCCTGGGAAATCACGGTGGCAATAGCGGCGCCGCGCACACCCAGTCCCATTGCAAAGATAAAGACCGGGTCCAGGATCATGTTGGTAATGGCGCCGATAAAGACGGACATCATGCCGGTGGAAGTAAATCCCTGCGCATTGATGAACGGCGTGATACCGGAGGCAATCATGGCAAAAACCGTGCCCAGAAGATAGATGGACAGATAATCGACTGCATAGCGCAGAGTGACTTCGGAAGCACCGAAAAGCAGAAGCATCGGTTTCATGAACAGAAAACCGGCTGCCGTAACAAGGATGGATGTTCCCAGAAGCAGACTGAAGGATGTGTTCATGATTCGTTCGGCTTTTTCCGGATCCTCACGGCCCAGTTCCATGGAACACAATGGACCGCCGCCGGATCCGTACATGCCGGCAAAAGCCAGGATCATTATGACAACAGGAAAACAGAGACCGACGCCTGCAAGAGCATCGGCCCCTTCTCCCGGGATCCGTCCGATGAAGATTCTGTCCACGATGTTGTAGAGCAGATGCAGCAGCTGGGCGGCCAGCATCGGAACGGCACTGAAAAAGATATTCTGTTTTATATTCCCGCTTTCAAAATCGATCTGTTTCAATGGTCTTTGTTATCCGATGAATTCGTAACCGGCACCTTCTACGGCAGCCTTCAGATCTTCCATGGATACCGGCGCGCTGAGCTTCAGGTCCGCTTTGTCCGCTTCATGGTTCGGAACAGCTTCTTCCACACCAGGGAGCGCTTCCAGAGCGTTCTTTACGTGTTTTTCGCACATATGGCACATCATGCCTTTGATTTCGATGGTCTGATCCATTTGAGTACCTCCTGTTTCCGGGGATTCCGGTTCTTCAGTAATGATGATTTCATTTTCGGCGAGCAGATCGTTCCTGATCTTCCGGTCATGCTTTGCACTGTGCACGTCGAACAGGTTCAGTCTGAGGGCGTTGGTCACTACGCAGACGCTGGAAAGACTCATGGCCAGCGCGCCGAGCATAGGATTCATGGCCCAGCCGTTAATGTGTATAAACAAACCTGCCGCGACAGGAATGCAAATCAGGTTATAAATAAAAGCCCAACCCAGATTCTCATGAATGTTGCGCAGGGTGGCCCGGCTGAGCCGGATCGCAGCAGGGACGTCGGAGAGGCGGCTGTTCATGAGAACAACATCCGCTGCGTCGATGGCTACGTCCGTTCCTGCGCCGATGGCGATGCCTGTATCAGCTCGGGTCAGTGCCGGCGCGTCGTTGATACCGTCGCCGACCATCGCCACCTTGCCTTTTTCCTGCAGACGTCGGATCACGGCTTCTTTGCCGTCCGGCAGAACACCGGCAACGACTTCATCCACGCCGGCCTGTTCGCCGATGGCTGCCGCTGTTCTCCGGTTGTCGCCTGTGAGCATAACTACATGAATGCCCATGTTTTTCAGAGCAGCGATGGCTTCGGCGCTGTCTTCTTTCATGGTATCGGCTACGGCAATCATACCGAGAACCTGATTATCCCGCGTAAAGAAAAGCGGTGTTTTTCCGCTGTCTGCGAGGGCTTCCGCCTTCTGCCGCATGGCCTCCGGGATACCGGCGCGGTTTCCGATAAACGCCAGGCTTCCGCCGGTAAGTGTATGGCCGTTGTGTTCGGCGGTCAGTCCGTTTCCGGTGAGCGCCCGGAACCCGGTCACGTCATCGGCAGGAATCTGCTGTTCTTTGGCGCAGTCCAGAATAGCAAGTGCAAACGGATGCTCGCTCTTTGATTCCAGTGAAGCGGCCAGGGAAAGGAGTTCTTTTTCACGGATGCCTTCTGCAGGAAGCACGTCGGTCACCTGCGGATGGCCTTCGGTGATCGTGCCGGTCTTGTCCAGGGCAATGATCTGTACCCGGCCGGCGGCTTCCAGGGAAGCGGCTGTTTTAAAGAGAATTCCATTTCTGGCACCCAGTCCGTTGCCCACCATGATGGCAACCGGTGTGGCCAGACCAAGGGAGCAAGGACAGCTGATGACCAGGACGGAAATCGCCCGCGCCAGCGAGAAGCCCACAGTCTGCCCGACCAGCATCCAGATGATGAAGACTACAAGAGCGATCAAAAGTACAGCAGGTACGAAAATGCCGGACACTTTATCCGCGGTACGGGAGATCGGCGCTTTGGTAGCCGCTGCGTCGCTGACCATGTTAATGATCTGGCTGAGAGCAGTGTCCTGTCCGACTCTGGTTGCCCGGCACTGCAAATAGCCCGAACGGTTAATGGTCGCCGCTGAGACTTCATTGCCCGGCACTTTGTCAGCCGGTACGCTTTCTCCGGTCAGGGCGGATTCATCTACCGCGCTGCTTCCTTCCAGTACAATGCCGTCCACCGGAATGCTGTCGCCGGGACGAACCACGAAGATATCACCCTGCCGGACCTGTTCAACCGGAACTTCGGTTTCTTCTCCGTCTTTAAGAAGAACCGCGGTTTGCGGAGCCAGCTGCATCAGGCTTTTTAACGCGTCGGTAGTGCGTCCCTTGGAGTAGGATTCCAGCGTTTTTCCGACTGTGATCAGTGCCAGTATCATCGCCGCAGATTCAAAATAGAACTGCATCATGTAGCTGTTCACGGCGGCAGTGTCCCCCACGGACTGCGCTTTGGACATGGCAAACAATATATATACGCTCCACAGGAAAGATACTGCGGAGCCCATGGCTACCAGAGTATCCATATTCGGCGCCCCGTGAATGGCGCCCCGGAATCCGTTGACGAAGAATTTCTGATTGATGATCATGACAATGATCGCCAGAAGCATCTGCGCGAGGCCCATGCCAACATGGTTGCCGTCCAGAAAGCCCGGCAGCGGCCAGCCCCACATCATGTGTCCCATGGATATGTACATGAGCACAAGGACAAAGAGCAGAGACGCGGCGAGCCGCTTCAGCATTCTTGGAGTTTCCGTGTCTTCCAGAGAATCTGCGGAAGCCGCCGCTTCGGGACCGCCTTTTCGGGATGCGCCATAACCGGCATTAACGACTGCTTTTACAATATCACTTTCGCTGGCAGAACCTTCCACTGTCATGGAATTGGTCAGAAGATTGACCATGACTTCGGTGACGCCGGGAACACCGCGGACGGCTTTTTCAACATGCGCACTGCAGGCGGCGCAGCTCATGCCTGTTACATTATATTGTTCCATGATTCACTCCGTTTCAATGTTGAATACTAAATTATTATACCTGCGGTACAGGCCGGTTTAAACTGTTTTAATACAGAAAAGCATGGAAAAAACACTTTTTCTGAGGTTATATAATACTAACTTGTATTGTAATATCAAAATTCTGTACGCGCAATAAGAAGATGTGAAAAAGTGAAAGGAGCGGAACTGCTCTGTGATACAATTGGAACATTAATGGCGTAAGCCACAGGGAGATTCTGTTTTTCGGAAGGAGGCGAATATGAAGAAAAGGAAAGCTGTCCACTTACTGCTGTGCATGTTTCTGGTTGCCGGCATGCTTTCTCTGTGTGCAGTTCCCGCATCGGCGGAGAGGGTGTCGGGATCCTGCGGGGAGACTCTGACATGGACGCTGAACACGGAAACCTGGAACTGACGATCTCCGGTACGGGAGCTATGACATCGTATACAAGCTCTGACTACGTTCCATGGAAAGATTATCGCGAGCAAATCAGGACGATTACCCTGAAAGAAGGAATGACAGAATGCACGGGAATCAGCTTTTTCTCCTGCAGCGCCGTGAGGGAGGTAACTCTTCCAAGAAGTCTGGAAATCCTGAACCGTTCGGCTTTTCAATGGTGTGATTCGCTCCGGAAAGTTACTGTACTGAACCCGGAATGCCAGTTGTTCTGGAAGCCGGAGGATGTAGGCAGGGGTTCCGTAATTCTTTGCGGGTATCGAAATTCTACAGCGTATGACTGCGCTCTGGAGAATCATTTTTGTTTTCAGGATGTGGAGACCGGGGAACTGCTTCTGACCTGGACAGAAAATGAAGGGGCACACACCTATGAAAAGTGGTCTTCCACAGTGAAATCCTATCTTTATGATGACGGCGGAATCATTACCAGGGTGGAGCAGACAGGAGACCGGGTTCTGATAGAACAGTATGACGGGGATTACAGGAAACTCAGCACCCGGACACTGGACATGGAACTGCCGGTGTTCGGCGGGTTTTACGCCGGCACAAAGTACAATTATCTGGTTTTCGGCCAGGCTAATCCGGAAGAGGACGACAGTACGGAAGTGTTCCGGACGGTTAAGTATTCCAGGGACTGGAAAAGGCTGGGCGCTGCATCTATATTCGGAGCAGACACGTATATGCCGTTTGAGGCAGGTTCACTGCGAATGACGGAATATGAAGGGATGTTGTATGTGCATACCTGTCACAAGCTGTATAAGTCTGGCGACGGTCTCCGCCATCAGGCAAGTGTCACGTATGCTGTCCGCACCTCCGATATGGCGGTGACGGATCAGTTGAGCGGCGTGAGCAATTCGATGTACGGGTATTCCAGCCACAGTTTCAATCAATTTATTTTAACGGATGGAAACCGGCTGGTGACGGCCGTGCATGCAGATGCACATCCGCGCGCTGCCGGACTGTATTTATATGGGAAACCGGCCGGGCAGGAAACCTATGTGGATAATACATGCAGGCTGGTGAGTGCGCTGCCGATTACCGGAGGAAACGGGAACAATTATACCGGCGTCAACATAGGCGGTTTTGAAGTTTCCTCATCCGCTTATCTGCTTGCAGGCAGTTCCATTCTGCAGGACGGGTCCGCGGATCTGCGAAAAGGTCAGAAAAACATCTTTCTGACTGTGACGGATAAGGAAAACTTTTCATCCGGCGGAACGACTCTGAGATGGTTCAGTTCCTATGAAGAGGGAAGTAAGACGGATGTTTCCAATCCGTTTCTTGAAAAAGTGGGGGAGGATCGTTTCCTGTTGATGTGGACGGCGGAAAAGAGCCTGCACTATATCTTTGTAAACGGGAGAGGGGAGTCCGCCGGCAAAGAATACACCAGCAGTATTCCGTGTCTTTCCGATTGCCAGCCGCTGGTTTCCGGAGGGAAAATCATCTGGTACGCGGTAAAGGCCGGGCAGGATGCCTGCTTTTATGAAATTGACACCGCTGCGCCGGAGACTGTTCGTGCGGTGCCGCAGCATACCTGTAAAACAGAATGGATGGAACCGACCTGTACCAAAGAGGGCGGTTTGATTGAAACCTGTGTATTCTGCGGGGAACGGACGGTAACGAATCCGGTTTCTGCGCTGGGGCACAGTTGGGATAAGGGTACTGTAACAAAAAGAGCTTCTTATCTGGAAAAAGGCGTTCGTACATATGTGTGTACACGCTGCGGTACTGAAAAGACGGAAGATATTCCGGTGCGTGACCTCAGTGAACCCTGCGACGGCAGTGAAATCTGTCCGGGAAGTGCGTTTTTCGATATGCCGGCGGCCAGTCACTGGGCCCATGCCGGGATCGACTGGGCAATCGTGAAGAAGATCACCAACGGGACTTCCACAGCCATGTTCAGCCCCGAACAGGGCTGTACCCGGGCACAGGTTGTGACATTCCTGTGGAGAACGCTGGGGAGTCCGGAACCGTCTGCTGCGGAAAATCCGTTTTCGGATGTGCAGGAGAAGGAGTATTATTATAAAGCGGTGCTCTGGGCGGTAGAAAAGAACATTACAAAAGGTACTGGGGAGGACCGTTTCAGCCCGGACAGCACCTGTACCAGAGGACAGATTGTAACCTTCCTGTGGCGTTTCAGAAACAGCCCGGCGCCGGCGATATCCGACGGCAATCCGTTCCTCGATGTGAACGCTGGGGATTATTACTATACCGCTGTGCTGTGGGCAGCGGGCAAGGGGGTTACTACCGGAACCTCCGCGCAGACCTTCAGCCCTTCCGATACCTGTACCAGGGCGCAGGTTGTAACCTTCCTGCACCGGGCGGCAGGCTGATGAATGACTCCGGTTAAGACGAAGAAAGCAGAGATTTCCTATGAAAATAATGGTGAGTGCCTGCCTTGCAGGTGAGAATTGCAAATATAACGGCGGAAACAACCGGAACGGGAAGGTTCTGCAGCTGATGGCGGAAAATGAGGTGATCACCGTGTGCCCGGAGCAGATGGGCGGACTTCCGACACCACGGGTACCGTCCGAGATCTGTGATGGTGTGGTTGTGGCAAAGGACGGCAGGATTGTAGATACAGAATTCCGTGCCGGAGCGGCAAAGTGCCTGGAGATAGCCAGATGCGAGCAGCCGGATCTGATCGTGCTGCAGTCGAGAAGCCCAAGCTGCGGCGTTAAACAACGGTATGACGGAAGCTTTTCAGGGGTTCTGGTGGAGGGTGCCGGCGTAACCGCACGGCTTCTGATAGAAAACGGCTTTCCTGTTGTTGATGTGGAGGATCTGTAAATGAATATGAATGATGGGAAGGAAAAGGAACGGACTCTTCCTGCCACCGGCTTAACGCAGCCTCAGGAGCAGCGGAAAGTGGCGGTTGTGACCGGCGGAGCACAGGGTATCGGCAAATGCATAACCGAAGAGTTTCGAAAGCAGAATGTGAAGGTCTATGTGATCGACAAGGCCGAAGGAGATCACTATATTGGCGATATTTCCGACAAGACGGTTTTGGAGAACTTTGCCGGAACGGTGATCAGGGAATGCGGCCGGATCGATTATCTGATCAACAATGCCCTGCCGCTGATGAAAGGCATAGACGAATGCACCTATGAAGAGTTTCAGTATGCGCTTGCTGTCGGAGTCACAGCACCGTTTTACCTGTCAAAGCTGTTTGCTCCCTATTTTATGGAAGGGGCCTGCATTATCAATATTTCTTCTTCCCGCGACCGGATGAGCCAGCCGCAGACAGAGAGTTATACAGCCGCAAAAGGAGGGATCGCTGCCCTGACACATGCTCTGGCAGCGAGTTTAGCGGGAAAAGTGCGGGTGAATTCGATTTCTCCCGGATGGATTGATACGGAATACCGGATTTACGAGGGACCGGATGCTCTTCAGCAGCCGGTCTGCCGCGTTGGAAATCCGCTGGACATCGCCAATATGGTTCTGTTTCTGTGTTCGGAAAAGGCAGGGTTCATTACCGGAGAAAATATCTGTATCGACGGAGGTATGACAAAGCTGATGATTTACCACGATGATCATGGCTGGACCTATACACCTGACGCATGATCGGTGCCGGATATTTACGGCCGCATGCCGGAGCGGCCGGCATGCAGATCTACGGCTGTGCTCCAAACAAAGGCGATACCCGGATCGTCTGCTCTTCAATGACATTTAAAAGAACACGGACTGTGTCGAGAGACGTCAGGGTAGTGATGCGATTCTGTGCCGCACAGCGTCGAATGGCAGCGCCGTCAATAAAATGGACTCCGGACAGGATCGCTCTTGTGATGATGATATAGCTGATGTGGCCGGCGCGGATCGCATCCAGCACTTCCTCGCTGCCTTCGGAAGGCTTTCCGAGGATCCTTGCCTCTATGCCATTCTCCTGCAGATAGATGCCGCTTCCGGAAGTCGCCTGAATATGGAAGCCCAGGTCGTGAAAACGCTGAATGAGAGGGAACGCTTCTTCCTTGTCTTCATCGGCCAGAGATACCAGTACTGTGCCGTAATTCTGCAACTTCATGCCGGCGGCGGTCATTGCCTTGAAAAGTGCCCGGTGCAGCTCGTCATCGTAGCCGATCGCTTCTCCGGTGGATTTCATTTCCGGAGAAAGATAAGCGTCCATGCCCAGTAATTTTGCGAATGAGAATACCGGTGCTTTCGCGTAATACCGCGAACTTTCCGGAGGACAGGTCATATGCAGGCCCTGTTCCGAAAGGCTTTTACCCAGGATTGCCAGAGTGCCGATATCCGCCAGACTGTATCCGGTGGCTTTGGACAGGAACGGGACGGTCCTGGAGGAGCGCGGATTAACTTCGATTACAAAGACATTATCCTCCGGATCCACGATGAACTGAATGTTGAAAAGGCCGATGATGCCGATCCCCAATCCGAGTTTTTCCGTGTATTCCAGAATGGTTTCCTTTACAGTCGGAGAAACATTGACCGGAGGGTAAATGCTGATTGAATCGCCGGAATGGACACCGGTCCGTTCGACCAGCTCCATGATGCCCGGTACAAATACCTGCTTCCCGTCACAGACTGCATCGACCTCCACCTCTCTGCCGCGGATATACCGGTCAACGAGAACCGGCTTGTCCGGGCTGACCTCTACGGCGTCTTTCAGGTAGTTGCGAAGATCTTTTTCCTTCGCCACGATCTGCATGGCGCGGCCACCGAGCACAAAGCTCGGGCGCACCAGTACCGGATATCCGATTTCCCCTGCGGCGCGGATGCCATCTTCCACACTGGTGACCGCGAAGCCTTTCGGCTGCGGGATCCCCAGATCAAGAAGCAGATGTTCGAAGGCGTCCCGGTTTTCGGCGCGGTCAATGGCTTCGCAGTCCGTGCCGATAATTTTTACACCGCGGGACTGCAGCGGTTCCGCCAGATTGACAGCTGTCTGTCCGCCAAGCGTGGCAATCACGCCGGCAGGTTGTTCCAGATCGATGATATTCAGAACATCCTCTACTGTGAGCGGTTCGAAATACAATTTATCGGAACAGGTGTAATCCGTGGAGACAGTCTCCGGATTATTATTGATAATGATTGCCTCATAGCCGGCGGCCTGAATAGTCTGCACTGCGTGGACCGTGGAATAGTCAAATTCCACACCCTGCCCGATGCGGATCGGACCGGAGCCGAGAACGACAATCTTCTGGCGGTCGGAAATAATGGACTCGTTTTCTTCTTCGTAGGTGGAGTAGAAATACGGTATATAGCTGTCAAATTCCGATGCGCAGGTATCGATCATTTTGTAGACAGGGAGGATACCGGCTGCTTTGCGCTTCTCCCGAATCCGGTCTTCTGAATCATTCCAGAAGCGGGCAACGGCCCGGTCGGAGAATCCCATCCGTTTGGCATCATACAGAACCTCCGGGTTTTCCGGAGAAGATTGCAGGACGGATTCCATTTCGACGATGTTCCGGATTCCCCGCAGGAAAAAACGGTCGATCACGGTGATTTCCGCTATACGGTCGATGTCACAGTCCAGACGAAGCAGCTGTGCGATGGCGTAGATGCGGTCATCGGTTCCGTCGGAAATATAGTCCAGCAGTTCCGGCATATTCTTTTCTTCGAAGGCCGTGTGGTACAGATGATCATGCCCGGTTTCCAGAGAGCGGACCGCCTTGAGCAGACTTTCTTCAAAGGTACGGCCAACGGCCATGACTTCTCCGGTGGCCTTCATCTGTGTGCTCAGGGTATTGTCGGCATCCGTGAATTTATCGAATGGGAAACGGGACATCTTACAGACGATATAGTCCAGTGTCGGTTCGAAAGAGGCCGGTGTGTTGGCGATCTGTATCTCGTCCAGTGTCATGCCGACACTGATTTTGGCAGATACCCGGGCGATGGGATAGCCGCTTGCTTTGGAAGCCAGCGCGGAAGACCTGGACACACGGGGATTGACTTCGATCAGATAATAGTTGGATGAAGCGGGATCCAGAGCGAACTGCACGTTGCATCCGCCCTCGACACCCAGCGCACGGATTATCCGCAGAGCGCTGTCCCGCAGCATGTGATAATCCTTATTTGTCAGAGTCTGGGAAGGACATACGACAATGGAATCGCCGGTATGGATGCCCACCGGATCGAGATTCTCCATGTTGCAAACCGTGACCGCGGTGTTCCTGCTGTCCCGGATTACTTCATACTCGATTTCCTTCCATCCCTTTATACTTTTCTCAATCAGAACCTGCCGGACCGGCGACATGGAAAGGGCGTTTTTCAGTAACGGAACGAATTCTTCTTCGTTTTCGGCAAATCCGCCGCCGCTTCCGCCGAGGGTAAAGGCAGGCCGGAGAACAACCGGATAACCGATTTGCTGAACGACAGAAAGCCCTTCTTCCAGAGTGCAGGCAATATCAGACGGGAGAACGGGTTCCCCCAGCTCCTCGCACAATTCTTTAAAAAGCTCCCGGTCTTCCGCCCGTTCAATGCTGTGGATTCCGGTGCCCAGCAATTCGCAGCGGCATTCCTCCAGTACGCCCTTTCTGGCGAGCTGCATGGCCAGATTCAGGCCGGTCTGTCCGCCGATTCCTGGCAGGATGGCATCCGGCCTTTCCCGGCGCAGAATCCGCGCAATAAATTCCAGCGTCAGGGGCTCCATATACACTTTATCCGCTACGACTGCATCGGTCATGATGGTGGCCGGATTGCTGTTGGCCAGAACAACCTCATAGCCTTCTTCTTTCAATGCAAGGCAGGCCTGTGTTCCGGCATAGTCAAACTCAGCGGCCTGTCCAATCACAATTGGCCCGGAGCCGATGACTAATATTTTCCTGAGATCCGTTCTTTTAGGCATGATTCTGATCCTTCATAATCGCTAAAAAATGTTCAAAGAGATAGAAACTGTCCCGGGGCCCGGGTGCGCTTTCCGGGTGGTACTGTACGCTGAACACCCGGTCGTGAGCACATTTTAACCCTTCTATGGTTCCGTCGAGAAGATTGATGTGCGTGACCGTAAGCGGAGTAGCTGCAAGACTGCCGGCATCGACCGCATAGGAATGATTCTGGGAGGTAATCTCAATGGAACCGGTCTCCAGATTCTTAACCGGATGATTGCTTCCCCGGTGGCCGAAATGCAGCTTGTAGGTTTTCGCTCCGTAAGCCAGCGCGAGAATCTGATGTCCCAGACAGATCCCGAAGATCGGGTATTTCCCGATCAGCGAGCGTACGGTTTCGATGGTTTCCGGGACGTCTTCGGGATCACCGGGGCCATTTGACAGAAAAATTCCATCCGGCCGGAGCTGCTCAATGGCAGCAGCCGATGTATTCCACGGGAGAATGGTCAGCTGGCAGCCGAGCGCGGCGAAGGAACGGGCAATGTTGGTTTTCATGCCGCAGTCGATGGCCGCAACATGAAAAAGCGGCTGGTCTGCCGGCCATTCGATTTGATGGCGGCAGCTGACCCGGGAAACTGCATCGTGCGGTACCGGGCTGTTTTTCAGGATGCTGAGTCCCTCCGCCAGTGTGGTGGACACATCCGTGATCAGAGCTTTCCGGCTGCCCCTGTCCCGGATGGAGCGGGTAAGGCTTCGCGTATCCACTCCGTATACTCCGGGGATGTCATACTTCTTCATGACATCGGAAAGGGATGAAACCGACCGGTAATGGGAAGGTTCGTCATTATATTGCCGGACTATGAGGGCGCCGATCGAAGGATGGGCGGATTCGTAATCGTCCCCGGCCATTCCGTAATTTCCAATGAGGGGATAGGTCATGACGACCGCCTGATCGGTATAGGATAAATCGGAAAGGATTTCCTGGTAGCCGGCCATGGATGTGTTGAAAACGATTTCACACACCCGGTTCCCCGAAGCGCCGAAAGAATAGCCGTAATATACCCGGCCGTCTTCCAGTATGATTTTTCGGTCATAATCTGATTTCAGCATGAGAGCTCCTTTTCCGACAGTCTTTTTTCAAAGCGGTCTTTTCTTGTGTCAGCGGGGACAGCGGTCGGATAGCGCCCGTCGAAACAGGCACTGCAGAAGCCGTTTCCGCCGGTCAGAACGGATAGTTCCTCCACCGGGAGATATCCCAGTGAATCTGCGCCAATGATGTCCCTGATTGCAGGGATGTTGTGATGAGCGGCGATCAGATGTTCTTCGGAGTCAATATCGGTTCCGTAGTAACAGGGATGCAGGAAAGGCGGCGAAGTGATGCGCATGTGGATTTCTGCTGCACCGGCTTCCCGCAGCAAGCGGACAATCCGTCCGCAGGTCGTACCCCGGACAATGGAGTCATCTACCAGAACAATCCGTTTGCCGCGCACTGCGGCCTCAATGGCGCTGAGTTTGATGCGCACCTGGTCCTGCCGGTCGCCTGCAGCGATAAAGGTTCTGCCGATGTATTTGTTTTTTATCAGTCCGATACCGTACGGAATGCCGGATTCCCTGCTGAAACCCAGAGCGCCGTCCAGACCGGAATCCGGAACACCCATAACAAGATCCGCCTGTACGGGGTGCTGCTCTGCGAGAATACGCCCGGCACGAATGCGTGATTCGTGAACGGAAACCCCGTCTATGACAGAATCCGGACGGGCGAAATAAATATATTCAAACACGCAGTGGCGCGCCGGCATTTTTCCGCAGTGTTCCCGGATGGAATGATAACCGTCTTTCTGGAAAACGATAATTTCTCCCGGTTCCACGTCCCGGATCCATTCTCCGCCGGATGCTTTGATGGCACAGCTTTCGGAAGCGGCTATATAGATTCCGTCGGGTGTCCGCCCGAAACAAAGCGGGCGGAAGCCATGGGGGTCCCGCGCGCAGATCAGTTTCTGCGGGGACATCAGGACCAGAGAATAGGCACCTTCCAGTGTGTACATCGCCCGGCAAACGGCTTCCTCGATGGAAGAGGAGCGCAGCCGTTCCCGGGTAATGATGTAGCAGATGGTTTCTGTGTCGCTTGTGGTGTGAAACAGGGCGCCGTCCAGTTCCAGCCGGTTTCTCAATTCAAATGCATTGGACAGATTGCCGTTGTGGGCCAGTGCCATGCGGCCTTTTTGATGATTGACTTCCAGAGGCTGACAATTGCTCCGGTTGGTGCCCCCGGTTGTTCCATAGCGGGTGTGCGCTACCGCAATGGTTCCGGAGGGCATGCGGCGGATGGTTTCTTCGCGGAACACATCACTCACCAGCCCGAGATCTTTATGGGACCGAAAGAGCCCGTCATCGTTTACGGTTATGCCGCAGCTCTCCTGCCCCCTGTGCTGCAGGGCGAACAGACCGTAGTAACATAAATGAGCCGCCTCAAAAGGTTCCGGACCGATGACGCCGAAGACACCGCATTCTTCTCTGATACTCATAAAAAAACACCTATTTTTGGTTATTATATGGCCGCAGCGCGGGCTGGCACTGCGGCACACTTCAATCTGCCGGAGTAAAACGAATTGCTTCAGTGAACACTGTACAGCAGGTCACTGTAGGTCGGGAACGGCCAGTAACTTTTTGCCGTCAGGACTTCCGATTCGTCGCAGGCGATTCGCAGTTCGCTCATTCTGCCGAGCAGGCTGTCCCGGATCAGCTCTGCTTTTTCAATGACATCCGGGGTATCATCCACGAGCCGGATGGCGCTTTCCAGGTCGCCAACCCGTTCATAGATTTCATCCGTCAGCACAGATAAACGGCTGATCAGATCGGTTTCATAGGCACAGCGCAGGGATGGCGCGATTTCCTTTTTGGCTTCTGCTGACCGGGCGAGATCCGCGCAGTAGCTTTCTACTGCCGGCAGGATATGCGCTCTGGCCATACCGGCCATGGTATTCGCCTCGATCACGACGATCCGGTTATAGTTTTCCAGCATGATTTCACATCTGGATTCCAGTTCGGCTTCTGAAAATACATTCTGCCGGGTAAGCATGGCGACATTCTTTTCGTCCAGAAGATGCGGCATGCAGTCCGGCGTTGTCCGGTAGTTGAGAAGGCCTCTCTGTTCGGTGGCTTCCCGGATCCAGCTGTCGTCATACCCGTTCCCGTTGAAGATGATCCGCTTGTGCTCCCGGACTGTTTTCCGGATAATGTCGTGCAGGGCTTCCTCGATATCCTTCGCTGTTTCCAGTTCCTGTGAGAACCCGCTCAGCGTATCCGCCACCGCGCTGTTCAGCATGATGTTGGCGCAGGCGATGCTGTTTGAGGAACCGAGCATGCGGAATTCAAATTTATTACCGGTAAACGCGAATGGAGAAGTCCGGTTTCTGTCCGTGGTGTCTCTGACAAATTTCGGAAGCACGTCCACACCCAGCTTCATCTGTATTTTTTCCGTACCGGCGTATGGTTCATTCTTCTCGATGGATTCCAGGATCGCTGTGAGTTCGTCGCCGAGGAAAATGGAGATCACGGCAGGCGGTGCTTCGTTAGCGCCCAGCCGGTGGTCATTCCCGGCAGTTGCCACGGAAAGTCTCAGAAGATCCTGGTAGTCATCGACGGCTTTGATAACCGCGCACAGGAAGATCAGGAACTTCATATTATGATCCGGGGTACTGCCCGGCGAGAGAAGATTGACGCCATAATCGGTGGAGACGGACCAGTTATTATGCTTTCCGCTGCCGTTGACGCCGGCAAACGGCTTTTCGTGAAGCAGGCACACCAGGCCATGCTTTGCGGCGACTTTCTGCATGATTTCCATGGTCAGCTGGTTGTGGTCTGTCGCGATGTTTGTCGTTGTATAGATCGGAGCCAGCTCATGCTGCGCCGGGGCCACTTCGTTGTGTTCTGTCTTGGCCAGTACGCCGAGCTTCCAGAGCTCCTCGTTCAGGTCTTCCATGAATGCGGCAACTTTTGGTTTGGTCACGCCGAAATAGTGATCGTCAATTTCCTGTCCTTTTAATGGTTTTGCGCCGAACAGCGTACGGCCGGTAAAGCGCAGGTCCGGGCGCTGATCATACATTTCCCTGGTGACCAGGAAATATTCCTGTTCCGGTCCGACCGAAGACTGCACATAGGTGACTTTGTCATCGCCCATCAATTTCAGTATGCGGACGGATTCCCGATTCAGAGCCTCCATGGAGCGAAGCAGCGGTGTCTTTTTGTCCAGCGCTTCTCCTCCGTAAGAACAGAAGGCTGTCGGAATGCAGAGGGTTTTTCCTTTGATAAAGGCATAGGATGTCGGATCCCAGGCGGTATATCCTCTCGCTTCGAAGGTCGCCCGCAATCCGCCGCTCGGGAAGGAGGAAGCGTCCGGTTCCCCTTTAATCAGGTTCTTGCCCGAGAATTCCATGAGCACACCGCCGTCACCGGCCGGGGATATGAAACTGTCGTGTTTTTCCGCTGTGATACCGGTCAGCGGCTGAAACCAGTGCGTAAAATGAGTTGCACCCTTGGAAATCGCCCAGTCCTTCATTGCGTCCGCAACGCTGTTGGCTACTTCGGGATCCAGCAGGGCTCCTTCATCAATTGTCTTTTTCAGGGACAGATAAACGCCGGCAGGCAGGCTGGCCTTCATGGCTCTGTCATCAAATACCATACTTCCGAAAATGTCTGTAATCGTTCCCATAACGGCTCCTTTTCTGTTTTCTGACAAAAAAGAACGGCGCCTTCCGTGCTGCTTCGAAGACGCCATTGCCTTTTCGCCCTTTCCTGTCGGTAAAGAAAAAAATGTGTACAAAATGAGAAAAGGCGCCTTCGAGTTTCCTCAAAGACGCCTTTGCCCTTTACAGGTATTAAACACCTGCAAAATGGATTTGTCAAATCTTTTTTTATTCGGCAGCGAAGCAGGGTGGTTTTGCATTTTACTTTTTCGCTTTACTGCGGCTTGACTGCAAAGGGTTTATGTGATATTGTATACAAAATGGCAATGACGTCATCCCGGCAGGGGCGTCATTGCCTTTTTTCATTGGCAAATGGCTGCCGCCGCCGGAAGAACTTCAGGAGGTACAGACAATGTCATTATCCGGGAACAGAACATTATATAGAAAAACATTCGAGCACGATGCCTGCGGCATCGGCGCGGTGGTTAATATAGACGGCATTCCTTCCCATGCCATCGTGGAAGATGCGCTTTCCATCGTGGAGAAGCTGGAACACCGGGCTGGCAAAGACGCCGCCGGGGAAACCGGTGACGGCGTGGGGATTCTGCTGCAGATTTCGCATGATTTCTTTTCCGGTTTGATCAAAGAGCTTCCAGATGAAAGAGACTACGGCGTGGGCATGTTTTTTATGCCGCGGGCAAATCTTCCGCGGCACCGCGCTATGAAAATGGTGGAGATCCTCTGTGAGAAAGAGGGGGTGCCATTTCTCTGCTGGAGGGATGTGGATATTGTGCCGGAGGTTCTGGGAAAGAAAGCACTCGAATCCATGCCTCATATCTGCCAGTGTTTTGTAAAACGTCCGGACCATGTTTCCCGCGGTATCGATTTCGACCGGCGGCTGTATGTCATACGGCGGCAGTTCGAACAGAGCCGGGAGGATTCCTATGTATGTTCTTTTTCTTCCAGAACGATCGTGTATAAGGGTATGTTCCTGGTGGATCAGCTGCGTAAGTTTTTCCCGGATCTGCAAAATGAGAATTACCGCAGTGCCATCGCCATGGTGCACTCCCGGTTTTCGACGAATACCGAGCCGAGCTGGGAGCGGGCGCATCCTAACCGGTTGATTCTGCATAACGGGGAAATAAACACGATCCGGGGGAATGCAGACCGTATGCTGGCGCGGGAAGAAACGCTGCACAGCGCGTTTCTGGAAGACGATATGGAAAAAATTGTGCCGGTCATTACGACCGAAGGTTCGGATTCGGCCATGCTGGACAATGCCCTGGAATTCCTGACCATGGGCGGCATGCCGCTGCCGCTGGCGGTCATGATCACCATTCCTGAGCCGTGGAAAAATGATCCGGAGATTTCCCGCGCAAAGCGGGACATGTACCATTATTATTCTACAATGATGGAACCATGGGACGGTCCGGCAGCCATCCTGTTTTCAGACGGGGATATCATGGGTGCCGTTTTGGACCGGAACGGCCTTCGTCCGTCCCGTTACTATATTACTAAGGACCGCAGGCTGATTCTCTCCTCCGAGGTCGGTGTACTGGATCTGGATCCGGAAAGCATTGTTCAGAAGAGCCGCCTTCAGCCCGGAAAAATGCTGCTGGTGGATACCGTCCGCGGCGAAGTGATTCCGGATGAAGAGTGCAAATCGTACTATGCTCTGCGTAAGCCGTACGGAGAATGGCTGGACATCAATCTGGCAACGCTTCGCGGTTTACCTGTTCCGAACAGAGCCATTCCGGGCCATACTGCGGAGGAGCGGCACCGGCTCTGCAGAGCGTTCGGGTATTCTTATGAAGATATTGCGGACAGCATCATTCCAATGGCGAGAGATGGTGTGGAGCCGACCGCGTCCATGGGAAATGATGCGACGATGGCCGTGCTTTCCGAAAAACATCAGCCGCTGTTCAGCTATTTCAAGCAGCTTTTCGCACAGGTGACAAACCCGCCCATGGATTCCCTCCGGGAGGAAATTGTGACGGATACCATAGTATATGTCGGTGCAGACGGTAATCTTCTGGAAGATCGTCCGGAAAACTGCCGGGTGT
>JAFWDF010000062.1 GCA_017534025.1 Bacillota bacterium | reverse complement strand
CGTTCATTGACGCTCATTCTCCTTTCCAGATAGGACACCACTTTTGTCAGCAACAGCACAATCACCAGGTAAGTAAGCGCCACGGCGATCAGCGGCAGGAAGGAGTCGTAGGTAATGCTCCGAATGATCATACCGCCACGTGTCAAATCGGCCAGACCGATGTATCCGCTGATGGAGGTTTCCTTCAACAGAGAAATAAACTCATTCAGCAGCGCCGGCGTAATATTCTTCACCGCCTGCGGCATGATGACGGACAGCATGACGCGCGGGAATTTCAGGCCGAGACTGCGGCCTGCCTCCAGCTGACCGGGATCGATGGACATAATGCCGGACCGCACGATTTCAGCAACATAAGCCGCGGAATTGATCCCGAAGGCCACGATCGCCACCAGAATTTTATTAATGTTCACGCTGGCGAAAATTACATAATAAATGATCAGCAGCTGTACCATGACCGGTGTTCCGCGGATCACAGCCAGGTACACTTTGCAGAGTGTGTTCAGAATCGGCAAAGACCCATTCAGATCGTGCGACGTCCGTACCAGGGCAATGAGGAACCCCAGTACTACACCGATAATCGCCGCGAATAAAGTGATCAGGAGAGTGGCGGCCAGACCCTTTGCCAGGAACGCCCAGCGGGAATCTTTTATAAAGTTGCGGTAGAACTTATCGCCCAGAGAAGCGCCGTCCCCATCCGCATTTTCGTCATTCACCATAATGACCTGCTTGCAGGTAACGTAACTGTCTGAAAAATTAACCGCCTGTTTCCGTTCTTCTGTTACAGTGAAGCCGGCAACACCGATATCGGCCTTCCCCGAACTGACCGAATTGATGATCGCGTCGAAATCCATATCTTCGATGGTAATGGTCCGGCCCAGCTTGTCCGCAATGGCATAGCTCATTTCCACATCGATGCCTACCGGCGTGCTGCCCTCGTAATACTCATACGGAGGGAATGTGGTGTTGGTGGCCATGACCAGCGGTTCCCCGTCTGTCACGGTCTGCTTGTAATGGAAATCGCCTTTCTTGTTAATATATGTATCCAGGATTTTTTCCAGAGTACCTTCCGCCTTCACCTCGGCCAGTGCGGAGTTGATATCCGCCAGCAGCTGGTCATTGCCCTTGGCTACGACGATGGCGTAATCCTCCAGAGAGAATTCCTCGTCCAGGATCCGCAGCGTCGGATTGTTCTCCGCAAAGGCCAGAGCCGGCTGCTCATCCAGTACGAAGCAGTCGATTTTCCCCTGTTTTAATGCCTCTACAGCGTCATTGTTGGAGCTGAAGCGGGTAATCTCCGTCCCGGCTTCATCCCCCTCAAAATCCGATACGTAAATATCACTGACCGTGCCCATCTGCACACCGATCCGGCTGCCTTCCAGATCCTCCGCACTTTCCACCTGCTTGCCGCTGCCGGCAGCAAACACAGGCAGACAGCCCAGTGCCATGATCAGCGCCAGAAGAAGCGCCAGGGATCCGGACAGAAGCGCCGCTGTCCGGCGCACTGTACTCCTCTTACTCATAAATCTTTCCTCTTTTCTTCAAGCTATAACTATAATGATTCAAATGCGAAATCGCCTTCAGGCTTCCGGGCCGGCCGGAAGATCTTTCACTCCGATCCGCTCCAGATACTGCCGGATGTAAAGCAATGCTTCCTGCTGCGCCGGCCCGCGGAATCCGTGCTGTCCGCCCTTCACCATGTGGAATTCCGCATTCCCATAAGCTGCGGCAACCCTTTCCGACCAGGAGATCGGCAGCAGAGGATCGCTGTCCCCGTGCAATACCAGAACCGGTTTTTCATAACGGCCGATCTGTGAATACGGATCGAAATCCCAGACGTCTGCGGCAAAACATCGCCCTACCGGAAACCAGCCATTAAAAACAAAATTCTCCGGCACCCGGTCCAGGGATCCGTAATCCCTGTGCAGATCTGCAATCAGGACAAAACCCGGATACAGCAAAACCAGACCGGCAAAGCGTTCCGGCGTCCGCATGGCTGCCACTGCGGAGGCGAATCCGCCCAGGCTGGCACCGGCCAAAACGACCCGGTCAGCATCAAATTCTCCCGATTGCAGCAATTCCGACACGATCATTTCCAGATCCGCCGAAGCCGTCATCGCAGATAATTCCTGCATGGAGCCTTCGCTTCTGCTCTGGTCCGATGCGCCCCGGATATCGTAAATATAGACGGCAAATCCATCCTGCACCAATGCTTCCACATAACCGGCAACCGACGAATGGGTCCGGCCCATCTCATGCGAAAAAATGATCAGCGGCGGATGGACGATGCCTTCCGGACGATACAATAATCCGAAGATTCTTCCTCCCTCCGGGCCGCACCGATACTCTGTCCGGCGAAAACCTGCCTCTTCTTTCTCTCGATCCATTTTACCCCTCAAAACACACGGATGCCCGGCATGCCGGCCTTTGATTCCCGGACTCCGGCTTCCGGTGCGCAGCGATCTCTAATCCCATGATTTATTATTATACTCCAGAATGGCGGATTCGATACTCTTCACTGCCATTTTTTCGAAAAAGATGCGCTTCTGCTCTCCCTTTATTTCTCGATAATCATTATTAATCCCTTTTAACCAGTATCCTATCTCATGTATTGTCAAATTTGTCTCTGGATAAAGAGCCAGCCGCCAAATCCAAAGAAGTGACGGCTGCATTAATTGTAAATTCCTTTTTAATAATTTTTAATCCTGCAATCTAATTCATTCCGTTTGCTGCTCTCACCATGCGACAGACAAAAAAGAAGTGTGCTACAAGATCTATAAACATTAGCACACTTCAGTCTATTTACCCTATTGAATCGATATCCAGACTATATCCCAACACTT
>JAFWDF010000061.1 GCA_017534025.1 Bacillota bacterium | reverse complement strand
TGGACCTTTGGTCGCCGGAGAAGGAGAAAAGTCCAAAGATCACGATGGCGGCGGGCACCCGGGCATGTTGCAGGCAAGTCCCCGCCACAGCGCAAAGACAGCAGGAAGAATCGCGAAGAATATTCCTTCGAATGGAGCTTTCAGGCATGGTGGTTTTGTATTCAGCGAAAAATAATGGTATAATTTTACTGCAAAGGAGGCTCCGGGAGCCTGTCGGATCGGAAATGGGGAGAAACCGGAGGAAAAAAGTATGAAGTCGATCTCATTAAAAACTTATGCAAAGATCAATATCAGTCTGGATGTGACCGGCGTTCGGGAAGACGGCTACCATGAGGTATGCATGGTCATGCAGGCGGTGGATCTGCACGATGAGATGACCGTACGGCTCATGGAGGAACGGGATCCGGACATCGTTCTGAAGAGCAACCGGTATTATGTCCCGACGGACGGGCGGAATACCGCGTTTAAGGCGGCCAGGCTGATGCTGGATCTTTATGATGCGCGCCTGGCTGCTGGTGAAACGCCGGCGGCAGAGAGCTCTGACAGTGCAGCGGCCGATGCCGGAGACAAAGCTGCCCAGCCTTCCGGGGGAAGAAATTTCGGCGTTCGCATCGATATCGGCAAGGAGATTCCGGTGGCGGCAGGCCTGGCCGGCGGCAGTTCCAATGCGGCGGGCGCCATTGTGGCGCTGAATGCTCTTCTGGAGCTGCATCTTTCCGTGGAGGAAATGTGTGCCATCGGCAGCCGTGTAGGCGCTGACGTACCGTTCTCGATTTTGTCCCTTCTCGCTGCGCTGAAACAGCAGAACAGCTCGGTGGTGCCGGAGGGGGCGGAAGTATCTGCGGCTGCTCTGGCGGAAGGCATCGGAGAAATCCTGACGCCGCTGCCCCCGCTTAAAATGTGGACCATCCTGGTCAAACCGCATTTCAGCGTTGCGACGAAGGAAGTCTACAAGGCTCTGGATCAGATTTCCATTCAGAAACATCCGGATACGGAATCCGTGCTTCTCGGCATGAATACCGGCAATATTGTTCCGTTACGGGAAGGGATGGCCAATGTACTGGAGGAAGTGACATTGGTTCAGCGGCCGGAAGTGGCGGAGATCCGGGCCATCATGCAGCAGCATTGTCCGGATATGACCATGATGAGCGGCAGCGGCCCGACGGTTTTTTCCCTGTTTCCTGGGAAGAAGGCAGCACTGCGCGCCTATGCGCAGCTGCAGTCTGAGCTGAAAGATCATGCCTGCTCGATCTATTTGGCGAAGACGCTCAGCTGAGCGCAGTGCATACTCCTGCTTTCCGGACGTGACGGCACCGCCGGCGCGGCGGAAGGACGGCCGGGAGCGTAAGCATTAACATTATTATCAAAAGGAGGGTTATTATGATTTGTCCGACATGTGGGAAAGAGGTTTTGGATGGCAGCAGATACTGTGAATTCTGCGGAGCGGAATTAGTTACAGAGAGCAGCGGGATCGAAGACAGCGTCATTGAAAACGCGGAAACCGGAAGCGAAACGCTCAGCAGCGCGGCCGAAGAGTCCGGCACCTGGACTGCGGAAAACGTGGTTCCGGCAGCAGAGGAACAAGAAGTGCAGTCTTATATCCCGAAAGAAGAACCAGTTCCGGCTTACATCCCGGATGGAAGCGGTTCCGGCGTACTTTCAACAGGCTGCAAAATCTGGTTCTGGGTGGTTCTTGTGCTCAATGCCCTTTCAGCATTGATCAGCATTTTCTTCATAAAAGAGTCTGCTGTGTACATTGCATCCTTGATCAGCGGAATCGGCATGTGTGCCGGTGCCGTAATGATTCTGTTCCAGAAGAAAAAGCTCGGGTTTTATGTGCTCCTGGCTATGGCAGCATTTAATCTGCTTGTCAGCGTAATATCCGGGACTTACTCGGCAGGAATGCTGGTCGGACCGATCGCAAATGCGCTGATCTCATACTATTTTGTCAGAGGCAATTCTGACGTGCTGAAATAAGCTGTGCCGGATGCTCCGCCCCGCCGCGGCAGGCGGGGCCGGGAGCCCGGTTTTTACCGGAAAAGCCGGATATTATTGCGAAATGGCAGGGATTGCGCGCTATTTTACAACAGAAAAAAGGAGGTGAAGCGGACATCGATGGCGACATATCTTATAGATTATGAAAACGTCAGTAAAGATGGACTGAATGGAGTTACCAGGTTAACGGAAAAAGACAGAGTAATCATTTTTTACAGTGAAAAAGCGGATCGGATGACTTTCGGACTGCACAGAAGACTCAATGAAACCAAAGCCTCTGTGGAATACAAGAAGGTGGAGGTAGGGGGCCACAATGCGCTGGATTTCCAGCTGGCCACATATCTGGGTTTTCTGCTGGCAAAGGACAGCACCGAAGAATACTGCGTCGTCAGCAATGACCGGGGCTTTGAGTATCTGACCGGTTTCTGGCGGAAGCCTCTGTACGATGTAACGCTGACGCGGACCATTTCGGAGAGCCCGCAGGCGGAGGAACGCAGGCAGGCGCGGAGGAACGGGCGCAGCGGATCCGGGACAGGGACGGATGTTAATGATCCGGCTGCCGGCGATACGGCCGGCCAGGAGGCGCAGGCTGAAGACGGCACGGCGGAAAACACCGCTGTGGTGGCAGTGGAGAAAAATCCTCTGGTCGTGGTGCCGGGCGCGGAAGACCGTCAGCTGGACATTGTGAGGGAAAAGCCATTAAAGGCAAAACCTCCGAAAAAGAAAGCGGCTGCGGGTACGGATAATGCGTCCCGGGCAGAAAACCGCGGCGAGGCAGCCGGTGGCACAGTGCCGGCAGCGGAAGCTGCGCAGAGCGCAGATACTGCTGTGAAAAGCGCAGAAGCCGTTGCGCAAAGTCCGGAAACCGCTGCACAGAGCGCAGAAGCCGCTATGCAGGACGTCCCTGGCAAAGTTTCGGAAGAGGCGGCCGCGCGCAGTGCAGACGCTGCTGCGCAGGATGCAGATCGCGAAGAGGCCGCAGCATTTGATGCTGCAGAGGGCGAGAACGCCGGCGAACCGGACGCGCAGGAGGATAAGCCTAAGTCGTCCAGAAGACGCCGCTCCCGCCGCGGATCCAGATCGAAAGCGAAGCAGAACGGGCAGACGGAAGAACCGGAGGAAGCATCTGCTGCAGAATCCGGCGACCCGGAAAAAGTGGAATCCGCCAACTCTGAAAAAGCAGAATCTGGGAAAGCGGAAACCGGCAGCGGGCAGAAAACCGATTCGGAGCAGGATGTGACACCGGCTCCGGCCAAACGCCGCAGAGCGTCCCGCAGCAGGAAGAGAGTCACGATTCCGTATCTCGCGGATGTAAAAAAACTTGTCGGCGGCAATGGCCTGAGCGACAAAGATCTGGAAGAAATTGCGGGGTTTGTGGAACGCTACAAAACGAAGCAGGGCGTGAACAATGCCCTGGTCAGAAAGTTCGGAAACCAGAAGGGCGGCGAACTGTACCAGGGAATCAAACCGCTTCTGAAGGATAAGAAGGGACACGTCACGCAGAAAACGCCGCAGGCATAGAGCCGGGCGGCTGGGAAACGGACCGCCGCAGGCATAGCCGTGCGGGCGGTGCTGCAGACGTTCCGTGCCCCGATGTGACGGATCCGAATCCGTCAGGAAATTCGCCGGAAAATCAGGGAATACCCGCGGATCCGGAGCTGATGCGCAGAAAGTACTGGGCAGTGAAGCCGATCCGCGGGTTTTCTGATGCTTCTGATGCGGGGTGCCGGCCGGGCGGTGATGATAGAGGAGATTGCAGTATGACTGATAATAATATGGATATGATGCGCGGTGCCATGGCGGTGCGGGGCACCCTGCCGCTGCTGACCTTCCCGTCTCTGGAGGCCACCGGGCTTGTGCGGCACGGCTTCACCACCCGGGAGGGCGGCGTCAGCGAGGGTATCTACCGTTCGCTGAATCTGAGTTTTTCCAGAGGGGATGATCCGGAGGCGGTGCATGAAAATTTCCGCCGGGCGGCGGAGGCACTGGGGGTCACACCGGACTGCTTCATTTTTACAGACCAGACCCATACGGCCAACGTACTTCGCGTAGATGCATCGGATGCCGGAAAAGGGATCATGAGACCGCGCGGATACAGCGATGTGGACGGACTGATCACCGATGCTCCGGGTATCGTTCTCAGCGCCTTTTTCGCCGACTGCGTACCACTTTACTTTGTGGATCCGGTGCATAAGGCCATCGGGCTGAGCCATTCCGGATGGCGGGGTACGGTGCAGCGCATGGGGCAGGCGACCGCAGATGCCATGGCGGCGGCCTTCGGGACACGGCCGGAGGATCTGATCTGCGGGATCGGGCCGTGCATATGTCAGGACTGTTATGAGGTCAGCGCCGATGTTGCGGAGCATTTTGCCGGCGAATTCCCGGGGCATGAAGCCGCCCTGCTGCGGGATGATCATAATGGCAAATTCCATCTCGACCTGAAAGCAGCCAACCGTATCGTGCTGGAGGAGGCCGGTGTGCCGGCGGAGCAGATCACGGATTCCGGGCTCTGCACCTGCTGTGAACCCGAGAACCTGTTCTCCCACCGGGCCAGCAAGGGCCGCCGCGGAAACCTTGCTGCCTTCCTGGGACTGCTATGAACGCGGCAGATCGCCAGGCGGCCCTGGCAGTGCTGCTGCTTTTAAAGAATCTGCCGGGGGTGGGCAGAAGAACGATTAATAAATACTGCACGGAACATTTGAAGTGTAAATTTACACTTTTTGCTTCCCGGAGGGAACGGGAGGCGGAGATTGCGGAGTGGCTGCGGCCGGCGGGCGTGCAGCCGGCCGGCCGGGATTTTGAGGCCGCAGATGCCGCAGCCGGGAGGATTCTGGACTGGCTGGCAGCGCATCCGGATGTGACGGCGCTGACGGTGCTGGATGCAGCGTATCCGCAGAAGCTGCGGGATCTGGGGCCGGATCAGCCGCCTGTGCTGTATCTGCGGCGAAACGCTCCTGCGGCGCGCGGCGCGGAAGACGGGGACGGCGCGCAGGAAGAGGCGGACTGCACGGCTGTGATCGGCAGCCGCTGGCCGGAGGAGCGAACCTTTCGGGAAGGACCGGATCTGATTGCATCCCTGGTCCGGGAAACCGGCACCGTGATAGTCAGCGGACTGGCAAGAGGCTGTGACGCCATCGGCCACCGGGCTGCAATTGCGGCCGGAGGCATTACGGGCGCCGCACTTGCCAGCGGCATTGACATGATCACCCCTGCCATGCATACCGGTCTGGCGGAAGAAATCCTGCGGACGGGAGGTTTTCTGCTCAGCGAATACGATCCGGGAACGGAGCCGGCGGAATACCGGTATGCGGAGCGGGATCGTCTGACAGCCGCCCTGGCGGACCGCCTTCTGGTTCTGGAATGCGGAATTCACAGCGGCACCATGC
>JAFWDF010000060.1 GCA_017534025.1 Bacillota bacterium | reverse complement strand
ATGTATGGCCATCATGTGCATGAAGCCGTTCTGGCCGGTGGAGAAAAGGAATCCGGCGCGACGGTGCACTTCGTGGATGAAGGCGTGGATACCGGCAAAATCATTATCCAGCGTTCCGTTCCTGTCCTCGAGGGCGATACGCCGGACACTCTGGCCGCCAGAGTACTGGAAGTAGAACATACCATTCTGCCGGAAGCTGTACGGCGCTTCTGCAGAGATGAACTTTAATGCGTGGGAGGAAGACAGATGAAAATACTGGTTGTAGGCAGCGGCGGCAGAGAGCATGCCATCGCGTGGAAACTGACGCAGAGTCCTGACGCAGAAAAAATATACTGCGCACCGGGCAACGCCGGCATTGCCGACGTGGCGGAATGCGTGCCGATCAAAGCGGAAGATATAGACGGAATTGCGGATTTCTGTGTGGAAAAAGGCATCGATATGGCCGTCATCGGTCCGGAAGTGCCGCTCTCCATGGGCATTACCGACGCGCTGAATGCGAAAGGCATCCGGGTATTCGGCCCGGACAAAAGCTGCGCCCGGCTGGAAGGCAGCAAGGCGTTTACGAAATCCTTCCTGATGCGCCACAATATTCCGACGGCCGGATATAAAGAATATACGGATGCGGAATCCCTGCGCAAAGACATCGGGATCTTCGGGTTCCCGATGGTCATCAAGGCAGACGGGCTGGCAGCCGGTAAGGGCGTTGTACTGGCCGAGGATGCGGAAGCCGCGGAAACGGCCATTAAGGAAATGATGGAAGACAAGGTGTTCGGAAGTGCCGGAAATCTGGTCATCGTAGAGGAATGCCTGACAGGCATCGAAGCCTCCATGCTCTGTTTTGTGGACGGGAAGACGATTGTCCCGATGGAATCCGCACAGGATTACAAGCGGATTTTTGACGGCGACAAGGGACCGAATACCGGCGGTATGGGCTCCTATTCGCCGAGTCTCATCTTCAATGAAGAGCTGGAACAGGAAATCCGGGAAAAAATTCTGGATCCGACGATAAACGGGTTCATCGAAGACGGACTGGATTTTCACGGCGTTCTGTTCATCGGCCTGATGATCGGGGAAGAAGGCCCTAAGGTTATTGAATTCAATAATCGTTTCGGGGATCCGGAAACCCAGTCGGTGCTCATGCGTCTGGATACGGATCTGCTGAAGATCTTTGACGCCTGCATTGATGGTACGCTGGATCAGATCGATATTCAGTGGAGCGACCGGCGCGCGGTCTGCGTAGTGCTGGCTTCCGGCGGTTATCCTGGCAGTTACGAGAAAGGCAAAGTGATCACCGGTCTGGAGGACGTGGATGAGGATATCGTGGTATTCCATGCGGGCACGGCTTTCCGGGACGGCAAAATTGTGACCAGCGGCGGACGCGTGCTGGGTGTTACAGCGATTGCGGATACCAATGATGAAGCCCGTGCAAAGGCATTTGCCAATGTGGAGAAGATTCATTTTGAAGGAGCGCAGTTCCGCAGAGATGTGGGGAGCATTAATACACACTGACCGGAAAAGGAAATAGATTATGGGAATGTTATTCTGGCTGGCGGCGATTCCGCCTCTGTTTCTGCTTTATAAAGTATACCAATTGGATTCGATTGAGCGCGAGCCGGTGAAACTGATCGCGGCGCTTCTGGCTGCCGGCGGTCTGACGACACTGGTCGCAGGGGCATTGGAGTCCGTCTGTTCGGTCCTGTATACCTGGACGCCGAATGTATATATTTCGGGTTTCATCCAGTACTTTATAGTCGTTGCCATTGCTGAAGAAGGCGTGAAATATCTGGCTCTCCGGAAGTTTTCATGGAATCATCCGGCCTTTAACTATACCTTTGACGGTGTCGTATATGCGGTTGCGGTTTCTCTGGGGTTTGCACTGGTGGAAAACATCATGTACGTAGGCATGTTCGGCCCGGGTACTGCCCTGGTTCGCGCGTTCACGGCCATCGTTCTGCACGGAATCTGCGGTATATTCCTTGGAATATACTATGGATTGGCAAAAAAACAGGCCGTGGCCGGGG
The DNA here is from genome assembly GCA_017534025.1 of Bacillota bacterium. Classification (GTDB taxonomy): domain Bacteria; phylum Bacillota; class Clostridia; order Peptostreptococcales; family Anaerovoracaceae; genus RUG708. The sequence continues at coordinate 583 of JAFWDF010000060.1, read as the reverse complement.
ATGAAAAAGGTGCTTCGGCATTGATTAAAAAAGGGTTTATGATTGCTGTGCTGACGCATGGCATGTATGATTTCTGCGCATCGATGGGAACGGAAATCTGGACCGCTATATTCTTTGCCTTCCTGTGTGCACTGTATATTATTGCTTACAGGAAGATCAAAGCGTTCCAGCAGCAGGACTCGAGAGTGGACGGATTCGGCGGACCCGGATTCGGGAGGTAAGGCATGCGTATAGCAGTTGATGGAATGGGCGGCGACAATGCGCCGGAAGAGATTGTAAAAGGCTGTGTCGAAGCGGTGAAGCTGACGAGAGATGACATCTACATCGTCGGCATTGAGGAAGATATAAAAAGAGAATTAAAGAAATACAGGTTTGATCCTGCCAGAATCAAAATCGTACATGCAACGCAGGTGATTGAGGGCGAAGACGCGCCGGTCAAAGCCGTGCGTACCAAGAAAGATTCGTCGCTGGTGAAAGGCATCAGTCTGGTGAAGGACGGCACCTGTGATTTTCTGGTTTCCGGCGGCAATACCGGTGCCGTGATGGCTGGTTCCCTGTTTGTGCTGGGGCGGATCAAAGGCAT
>JAFWDF010000059.1 GCA_017534025.1 Bacillota bacterium | reverse complement strand
TGTGCCGGATGTCCTGAAACCGGTTCCGGCCATTGAGGATGAAGAACAGATTACGGCCGCGATCGTCGGTGCCGTGGATGCCGCTGCGCGGAATCATTACCAGATGAGCTGTACGGAAGGCAGCCGGCTGGAACAGGATATTCTGCTGCGCGGGGACCTGATTCTGAAGGAAGTGGCGGAAATCGAGGAACGGTCGCCGCAGGTTGTGTCGGAGTATATGGAAAAGCTCCGGACCCGGATCAGTGAGCTGCTGAACGGGGCCGGTATCGAGGAAAGCCGGATTCTGCAGGAAGCCGCCGTTTTTTCGGATAAGATTAATGTGACGGAAGAAATTGTGCGTCTGCGGAGTCATATCGGCCAGCTGGGCGAAATCATTCAGGACGCTTCGGAGCCGGTCGGCAAGAAGCTGGATTTCCTGGTGCAGGAGATGAACCGGGAGGCCAATACCATCGGATCCAAGGCCAACGACATTGACATTACCAGACATGTTCTGACCATTAAAAGCGAAGTGGAGAAGATCCGCGAACAGGTTCAGAATATAGAATAAGATACAGAAGGAAGCATTTGCGATATGGAGAAAGGAATCTTATTTGTCGTTTCCGGACCGTCCGGCGTCGGGAAGGGCACAATTATGGAAGCCGTATCCAAAGCCAGGGGAGAGGATATGGTGGTTTCGGTTTCCGCCACTACCAGACAGCCGAGGCCGGGTGAAACGGACGGCGTCAGCTATTTTTTCCTGACGGAGGAAGAGTTTTTTGAGAAACGGGACGCGAACGGATTCATAGAGTTCGCATTGGTGCACGGATCCTGGTACGGAACGCCGAAGGACTGGGTGGAAGCCCGGTTGGCCGAAGGCAGGGATGTGATACTGGAAATCGATGTGCAGGGAGCTCTCCAGGTGAAGGAATATACCCGGGACGCGTCGTATATCTTTATTCTCCCGCCGTCTCTCCGGGAGCTGCGCCGGCGGATTACGGAACGGGGCACTGAAACGGACGAGCAGATCCGGATCCGCATGAATAAAGTGATGGAAGAGATCGAGCATCTGGACCGTTACGATTATGCCATTGTGAACGACGATCTGGACAAGGCGGTCGAAGAGATGCTTACCTTGATGAAAACAGGCAGAAACCGCCTGAAGAGTGATGTGTACGATATTATTGAGAGTTACAGGGAGGAAATATAGGCCATGTTATATCCGTCCATCAATGATTTAAGAGATAAAGTTGACAGCAAATACACCCTGGTCATTCTTGCGGCCAAGCGGGCCAGAGATCTGATCGACGGCAAGATGCCGCTGGTGGACATCGGTTTTTCCAAGCCGGTTTCCATCGCTACGGAAGAGATTTCGGAAGATATCATTACATATAACCGGAATCAGCCGGCGGAAGAAGCTGATGCGGCAGAAGAGCTCGCGGAAGAGCCGGTTTTTTCTGCGGAGAATATGGATCTTTCCGGGATTATCGTGGAAAGCACGCCGGAAATGGTCGGCGAGGAAATTGCTGCGGAACCGGCGGAATAATGCCGGCGGAACCGTTTGTTCGATATCGGTGCGGGTTTAACGGAAACAGGGTGCTTGCATAATGAAACAGAATGTTGTATTGGGCGTGACGGGCGGCATTGCCTGTTATAAAGCTGCGGAGATCGTCAGCCGTCTGGCGAAGCAGGATATTAATGTAGATGTCATCATGACGGAGAATGCGTGCCGTTTTGTCGGTCCGGCGACGTTTCAGACGCTCTCGAAGAATCCGGTGGTAACGGATACCTTTGCGTCTCCGAAGTACTGGGAAGTGGAACATATCGCACTGTCAAAAAAAGCGGATGTGTTTCTGATTGCGCCGGCAACGGCGGATATTATCGGGAAAATCGCTTCCGGCATCGCGGACGATATGCTGTCCACCACGGTGATGGCGGTGGCTCCGGAAAAGGTTGTCCTGGCGCCTGCGATGAATGTCAATATGTATAATAATCCGATTGTGCAGGGCAATATCGAAAAGCTGCGCGGGCTGGGATACCGGTTCATCGAACCGGGAGAAGGCCTGCTGGCCTGCGGCGATACCGGCCGGGGACGGATGGCGGAACCGGCGGAGATCGAAGCGTATGTTATGAATCTGCTTGGGAACAGCGCAGCGGCAGGGCCTGCTGCGGGCGAAGATGGAGGAACGGCAGATCCGGTCGGAGATTTTGCAGGCAAACGGATTCTGGTTACGGCCGGTCCGACCGTGGAGGATATCGATCCGGTTCGCTATATCAGCAACCGCTCTTCCGGAAAAATGGGCTTTGCCATTGCAGAGGCTGCGCGCCGCCGGGGGGCGCAGGTGACGCTGGTGGCCGGTCCGGTACAGCTGACCTGCCACGAAGACATTCGCCGTCTGAATGTCCGTTCCACCAAAGATATGCTGGCAGCCTGCGAGAGTGTATATGATGATGTGGATATCGTCATCAAGGCGGCCGCACCGGCGGATTTTTACGTCGTTAATGGCTCGGAGCACAAGATCAAGAAGCAGGACGGGAAGGCCATGCAGCTGGAGCTGGCGGAAAACCCGGACATTATCGCCACTCTGGGGAAGAAAAAAGGCAATCGGATTCTGGTAGGATTTGCGGCGGAAACCCGGAACCTCGAAGAATACGCCAAAGCAAAGATGGAACGGAAAAATCTCGACATGATCGTAGCCAACAATGTGGCCCAGGAGGGCGCAGGCTTTGACCGGGATACCAATATCGTGACCATTATCAAGCGCTCCGGGGAAATGGAACGCTTTGAGCAGATGAAAAAGACGGATGTGGCGGATCTGATTCTGGATCAGATTCTGCTGCTGAAAAAATAAGACGGAATAATGCTGAAAAGAAACTGCTGTATGAATACGAAAGTGTTTGTACAGCAGTTTTTTTATTTTTGAGCTATTAGTATAGAAAAAATGTGCCTTGCAGCGAGATTATCATTATGCGATATGGAAAATATTGACAATTTCGCTTTCTGAGAATAATATGATGGCATGGTAAAATTTTACAATTACGGCGGACGGGGTATGAATCTTCACTGAAGGAAAGGGGAAGGAAATGAATCGGAAAAAGAAACTTGGAATGGAGGGAGAAGAACGGGCCGCTGTCTATCTGGATCATAAGGGCTATGAATTGCTGGAACGGAATTTCCGCTGCCGCTGGGGTGAGATTGATATTATCGCTCTGGATGGAGAGACACTGTGTTTTATAGAAGTGAAAACCAGAAACAGTGTGCGCCACGGTTTGCCGGCAGAAGCGGTGGGCAGGCGGAAGATGATGCGTCTTCAACGATGCGCGCATGTTTATATGGAGCGGTTTGGCGGGAGGTACAGGGACGTTCGCTTCGATGTGGTGGAAGTCATTAAATTGAACCCGCGCCGATTTGCTGTACGTCACCTGCCCGGCGGCCGGACAGCCTGAGGTGTGCCATCTGCGTGATAAAGATTGCACTGGGCAGACTGTCCGCCGCGGAACAGGGATGAACCGGCTGAGCGACGTTAAAGCCGCTCAGCCTCATTATCGGGTTCACCGTTATTTTTTCTTCAATCATTCAAAACTGTTTATTCCAGTATTGGTTCCAGAACGCTGGTATAGTAGCTCAGAATTACTTTGGCAATCTGTGCCCGCGTCGCAGTTCCTGCCGGCTGCAGTTCTACGCCGGCACCAGTGGCGACACCGGAGATCAGCCCTGTACCATTGCCCCAGATCATACCATCTTTCGCCCAGACGGATACTTTGGAGGCATCCGGGAATATACTGAGATCACCCTTTTGACTCACATCCAAATGGAGATAGCTATCGGTCATACGATAGAATATCGTTACCATCATTTCCCGGTTGATCGGCGTGTCCGGCGCAAAAGAATATGTACTCATACCATTGACGATACCATTTTCGTAAGCCCAGGCAACGGCATTCTTATACCAGTCCTGCTTGAGATCTGTAAACGGAGTGTTGTTCTTTACTTCCGGTGAGCCCATCAGACGGTACAGGATCGTAACCAGCTGTGCGCGGGTGGTGCTGCCGGACGGCTGAAAGAGTCCTTCTCCCATACCATTCATAATCGCATTGTCTAAACAGAAAGCGATACCGGGATAAGCCCAGTTATTCTCCGACGGCAGGTCGTAAAGACCGTAATAGGCATCAGGGTAGCGATCCGTCAGATACCAGTCCGCTTCGAAGAGAATATCATTCCATTCCCCGACATCCAACGCGTTAAGCTGTGCTTCCGTCCCGTAATACTCGATGGCTTTTAAACCTTCGCATCCATGAAAAGCGTAATTTTCAATATGGGTAACGGAGGATGGCATAGAAAGGTATTCCAGCGCGGAATACTCGAACAATCCGCTCGAGAGAACCTTTACCGACATCGGAATACGGACGTAGTTCAATTTGCTGCATTCCTGGAACGTGCCGGCTCCGAGCGAGGTTACACTATCCGGAATAATAATTTCCTTCAGTGAACTGCATCTCTGAAACGCACCGCTTCCGATCGTTTCCAGATTGTGCGGCAGGATAACACTTTCTAAAACTTTACAATCGTAAAACGCGCCATTGCCGATCGATTTAACAGAATTACCGAATTCAATTTCTTTCAATTGGTCACATCTGGAAAAAGTTTCCTTTCCGACGGTTTCCACATTGTCAGGAATGGTTATTTCTTTCAAGGCGGAGCACATGTAAAAAGCCTGATCGCCTATCGATGAGACAGATCCCTGCAACTCGATCGATTTTAATGAATAACACCAGTAAAATGAATTGTTCGGGAGTGCTGTAAGATTTTTGCTCAGCTGCACATCGGTCAGTTGGTAGCAGGAGTCAAAAACACCATCACCGAGTACGGTAACAGAATCCGGAAGAACAATTTCCTTAAGTTTGCTGCAATGTTTAAAGCATTTCGCGCCGATTTCTGTTAATGAATCGCAGAAGTGTACGGTAACTAAAGAAGAACAGGACTCAAAGCAACTGTCTTTCAATGTTTTGATCCCCGGTGGTATCGTTGCGGAAGTCAGCTGTGATCCGCTAAAAGCTTTTGCCCCGATCTCCTGCAGCGATTCCGGCAATGTGATGCCGCTCAAACTGCCACAGTCACAGAAGGCAGATTCTTCTATCGTCTCCAAACCTTCCGGCAGCGAGATCGATTGCATTTTCATACATTTATCAAAGGCATGTTTTTCTATAGCCGTTACAGATCCGGATAACTGAACCTTTTCCAATATGACATTATTAAAAAATGCATATTCTCCGATATCAGTTACACTATCGGCCATTTCGACAGCGGTGATGGTCGCGGAATTGCTGTCAACCATGGGAGTATAAAATGCATAATCACCTATATGGCTGACACCGTCTTCCACGACGATTTCTGTGGTGCTGTCAAGTAAATTGGCCCAAGGTGCCGTTGTTATTGAACCTGTTCGGTCGTTTTTCGTGAATGGAACACTTTCGTAATCATCCATCCTGCCGCTGCCGCTGATGGTGAGGACACCATCACTGTAGTTCCAGGTTACTCCATTTCCGCAGCTGCCTGAATCGAGCTGCGTCCCGGCAGCCGGCGAAGAGGCCGGCAGGAGAACCAGCGCCAACCCAAGAATGAAAAAAAGACTGATGAATTTGTTTTTCAAAATGACTCACTCCTTTTCGATGTTCATGATAACTATAGCCGGTAAAATGCTGTATTTCCCAAAAACGTAAACCTTCTTCGATGTTATTATAGCACTTCGTAATAAACGTGTCTCGTTCAATAAAGGCCTGGATTTTTGCACTGTGCAAAATGGAAAATATTGACATTTTCGGCGAATGGGGGTATGGTTAGAATATGGAAAAATTATACAATTTCGACAGGCTGTACATTATCATAACGCAGAAGGAAAGGGGCAGGAATGTATGCGAAAATACGCAGCGGTGTGCTGCAGGGAATAGAAGCGCGCGATGTATTTGTAGAAACGGTTGTAGCATTCGGTTTTCCCGCATTCACGATTGTCGGACTGCCGGATGCAGCGATTCGTGAATCGCGGGACCGGGTAAGGATGGCAATTCGCAATGCGGGTTTTTCCTTTCCGGATAAAAGAGTCACCGTGAATCTCTCACCGGCGGACATCCGGAAAGAAGGTGCGCATCTGGATCTGCCGATTGCTCTCAGCATTTTGAAAGCGTCCGGCTATCTGGATGGAAATGTTGACGGGATGGCTTTTTTCGGAGAACTGGCTCTGGACGGAAGGGTGACAGGGATCAGCGGCGCCCTGCCGTTGCTTCTCGACCTTCCGGAACACGGGATCCGAAAGGCTCTGATTCCGGAGCAAAATCGCGCGGAGGCAGGACTGGTAAAAGATGTGGAGGTTTACTGTGCCGGAACATTGCAGGAAGTAGTGGAGTTCCTGTGCGGCAAACGCTCTCTGCAGCACATCGGGTGGCAGGAATATGTGCCTGTTTTGCCGGATCATCTGCCGGACTTCGGGACGGTCAGCGGACAGGAGGGAGCGAAGCGGGCACTGCAGATTGCAGCTGCTGGTATGCACAATGTGCTGATGACGGGGCCCCCGGGGAGCGGTAAAACGATGCTGGCGCGATGCGTTCCTTCGATTATGCCGCCGATGAGCTACGAAGAATCGCGGGAAGTGAGCCGGATTTACAGTGCCTGCGGCCTGTTGGACGCGGAACAGCCGCTGATCCGGACCAGACCGTTCCGGTCTCCGGATCATACGATTTCGCCGCAGGCAATGATCGGAGGAGGACGAAGAATCCGTCCCGGGGAAGTATCGCTGGCACACCTGGGCGTACTTTTTCTGGATGAACTGCCTGAGTTTTCCGGGAGAACTCTGGAAGCACTGCGAAAACCTGTAGAAGACGAGGTCAGTGTGATTTCAAGATTGTCAGGAAGTGTAACCCTGCCGGCAAAGTTTTTGTTGATCGGGGCTATGAATCCCTGTCCCTGCGGGTTTGCCGGCTGGGATCCGGCGGGAATTCCCGGTTCTCTAGAAACGAACGGAGAAAGCGGTTTTTTACATCGTGTCTGCACCTGTACTCCGAGCGCAGTGGCGCGTTACCGGCGCAGATTATCCGGCCCGTTTCTGGACCGGTTTGATATCTTTCTATTTGTTTCGCCGCCGGGTCTGGAGGAAATCCGCCGCGGCGGAGGAACGTCATCTGCGGATCTTTTTAAAGGAGTTTGCAGAGCCAGAGCCATGCAGAATGAACGGTTTGGCGACGGAGCATTACGATTTAATTCACAGATTCCGCCGGAAGAACTCAAAAAATACTGTCCTCTGGACAAAGATACAGAACGCCTATTAGAAATGGCCTATCTCCGGAACGGAATGAGCATGCGCGCCTATAACCGCGTGATAAGAACGGCCCGAACGATTGCCGACCTGGAAGGCCGGGAGCGGATCCGTCTGGAAGACGCGGCAGAGGCTATATCCTACAGAAAACAGGAGGAATCATGGTAATGATCACACCGGCGGATGCAGCCTATCCCGAGAGACTGCGGGAGCTGCAGAAGAATGCGCCTCAACAGCTGTATTGCATCGGCGATATCGGGCTGCTGCAGTATCCCTGTGCGGCTGTGGTCGGCAGCCGGAAGGCAACCGCTTACGGGAAATGGGCGGCTTATCAGGCCGGCAGAATACTGGCGGAATACGGCATTGTCACGGTGAGCGGCATGGCATACGGATGCGATGCCGCGGCGCATAAGGGCGCGCTGGACAGCGGCGGAAAGACCATTGCCGTACTCGCCTGCGGAGCGGATGTCTGCTACCCGTCATCCAATCAGTCATTATATAAACGCATTCTCAGGGACGGTCTGGTTATTTCCGAGAACCCGCCCGGCACGCCCCCGCTGCGGGGACTGTTTCCGAAACGGAACCGCATCATCAGCGGCATGTCGGATCTGGTAGCTGTTGCGGAAGCCGGCGTGCACAGCGGTTCTCTGATCACAGCCGGGCAGGCCCTGGAACAAGGCAGGGAAGTCATGGCTTTTCCGGGAAACATTACCAGCGCGTCCAGTCTGGGATGCAATCTGCTGATCCGGGACGGCGCGGCGCCCGTGACGGCTCCGGAGGATCTGATCCTGCAGTTGGGAAGGGAGCTCCGGGCAAAAGTGCCCGCTGACAATGCGGTTCTCAGCGGAGAAGAGAAAGAGGTCTTCCGGATCATTAAAGAGAACATGCCGGTTTCACCGGACCGGATTGCGGAAAAGTCCGGTCTTGACATACGCAGGGTGAATGCGGTAGTTTCTATATTGGAAATACATGGTCTGGTGATTCGGTCCGGAGACCGGATTCTGGTTGCAAAATGATAAAACTCTACATATAATAGGGTCCGGATGCTGATGCGTTCCGGATTTCCTGCTGCCTGTTTTCAGCTTGCAGAGAAAAGTCATCCAGGCGCCGGATCATTATCATAAGAAAATAGATACTTCTTCTGTTCATTGAAAGGAAGAAAATGAATAAAAAAGCATTGGTGATTGTAGAGTCCCCGTCAAAGGCGAGGACGATCGGACGGATTCTCGGGAGCCGCTACAAAGTGATTGCTTCGGTGGGGCATGTGCGGGATCTTCCCAAGAGCCGTCTGGGCATAGATAAAGAAAATAATTTTGAGCCGCATTATATCAATATCCGCGGCAAGGGCGATGTGATCAAATCGCTGAAAAAAGAAGCGAAAGCCGCTTCCCGTGTTCTGCTTGCCACGGACCCTGACCGGGAGGGCGAAGCGATTTCCTGGCATATTGCGTATCTGCTGGGACTGGATCCGGAAACACCGTGCCGGATTGAGTTTCATGAGATTACGAAAAATGCAGTGAAGGCAGCGGTGAAAAATCCGCGGAAGATCGATCTGAATCTGGTGGACGCCCAGCAGGCCAGAAGAGTGCTGGACCGGCTGGTGGGCTATGAACTCAGCCCGCTGCTCTGGCGGAAAATCAGCCGCGGACTGAGCGCCGGCCGCGTACAGTCGGCTGCCCTGAAGATTCTGTGCGACCGGGAGAAAAGCATCCGGGCTTTTGTTCCGGAGGAATACTGGAGCATTGCTGCGGAATTCGAGAAAAACAGAAAAAAGTTTTCTGCGGAGCTTACGAAGTACAAGGGGAAGAAATTCCGTCCGTCCACAAAGGAAGATACGGATGCCGTGCTGGAGGAGCTGAAGCAGGGGGATTACACCGTCAGCAAGGTGGAGGAAAAGCAGAAGAAAAGAAAGCCGTTCCCGCCGTTCACAACCAGTACGCTGCAGCAGGAAGCTTCGGTCAAGCTGAATTTCAATACGAAAAAAACCATGATGATCGCCCAGCAGCTGTACGAAGGCATTGACATCAAAGGCCGGGGGACAGTGGGTCTGGTCACCTATATCCGTACCGACAGCATCCGGATTTCGGATGAGGCCGATGCGGCGGTAAAAAATATGATTCTTTCTGATTACGGGAAAGAATACATGGGAAAAAATCATTATGCCAATCAGAAGAAAGCCGTGCAGGATGCCCATGAGGCGATCCGGCCGAGTGATCTTCAGAACCGGCCGGAGGAGATCCGCGGATCCCTGACCACGGATCAGTTTAAATTGTATGATCTGATCTGGCGCCGTTTCGTGGCGAGCCGCATGGCAGAGGCAAAGATCGATACGGTCACGGCCTCCATTGTCAACGGGAACTGCCTGTTCCGCGCGGCAGGTTCCAGAATTGCTTTTGACGGATATATGCAGGTGTACGGTATTCCGGCGGATGAAAAGAAGAATAAGACCATTCCGGATCTGGAGACCGGCGAAATGCTGAAGCTGACCGGCATAAAAGGCGAACAGCATTTCACGCAGCCGCCTCCGCGGTATACGGAAGCCACGCTGATTAAGGAGCTGGAAGATAAGGGGATCGGCCGTCCGAGCACCTACGCACCGGTCATGACCACACTGACAGACCGGCGCTATGTCAAACGGGAGAAAAAGACGCTGGTTCCGCAGGATCTCGGCATGCAGGTGGCGGATCTGATGGACCATTATTTCAGCAATATTGTCGACGCCGGTTTTACGGCCGACATGGAAAGCGAACTGGATTCCGTGGAAACCGACGGCAAGGACTGGCATTCCATCATCTCATCTTTCTACGAACAGTTTGAGAAAGATCTGAAGGTTGCCGAGAGCGAGATTGAGAAAACGGAAGCGGCCGTTGAGTTTACAGGCGGCACATGTCCGGACTGCGGCAGGCCGCTCGTCCTTAAAAGAGGCCGTTTTGGCAGTTTTGCAGCATGTTCCGGTTATCCGGACTGCAAACATACCGAGTCGCTGCAGCAGAAAACCGGTGTGAAATGTCCTTCCTGCGGGAAAGATATTCTCGTGCGCCGGTCCAGGAAAGGCCGGATCTTTTACGGCTGTTCCGGTTATCCGGAATGCACGGTGACTTTCTGGAATAAACCGGTCAATAAAAAATGTCCTTCCTGCGGTTCGCTGCTTACCGAACGGAACGGACGGAGCGGACGAATGCTGGTGTGTTCGGACGAATCCTGCGGATATAAAGAAAAAGCGGCAGATAAGGTGGATGATCAGGAATAACAGGAGGATCATCCCGGGAGGTAATTAATTGGGTAAAATTGAATTTCACGGCACAACGATTGTGGCGGTCAGAAGAAACGGAGAAGTCTGCATTGGCGGAGACGGACAGGTGACCATGGGTGAAAGCACGGTTATGAAATCCTCGGCCAAAAAAGTAAGAAAGATTTATAAAAATACAGTGGTATCCGGCTTTGCCGGTTCGGTGGCGGACGCCTTTTCATTAACCGAAATGTTTGAAAAGAAGCTGGACGAGCATTCCGGCAATCTGAGAAGAGCCGCAGTGGCGCTGGCACAGATGTGGCGTTCCGACCGGGGCATGCGCAACCTGGAAGCGCTGATGATCGTCGGAAATACGGAAGAACTCCTGGTGATCTCCGGCAACGGGGAAGTGATCGTACCGGACGAAGATTTTGTAGCCATCGGTTCGGGCGGCAATTACGCCTACGCGGCGGCCAACGCGCTGTATAAGCATACAGATATGACGGCAGAGGAAATCGTGCGGGAATCCCTGCAGATTGCTGCTTCCATCTGCGTTTATACAAACACGAATATTTCCGTGGAAAAACTGTAAGGAGGTGTGTGGATATGGGAAAATATTATAATCTGACACCGAAGCAGATCGTGGAAGAGCTGGATAAATATATCATCGGACAGGAGAGTGCGAAAAAGTCCGTGGCCGTGGCGCTGCGGAACCGTCACAGACGGAATCAGCTCCCGGATGAGATGCGGGAGGAAGTCACCCCGAAGAACATTCTCATGATGGGACCGACCGGATGCGGAAAGACGGAAATTGCGCGCCGTCTGGCCCGCATCATGGAAGCGCCGTTTGTCAAGGTGGAAGCGACTAAGTTTACGGAAGTGGGATACGTCGGCAGGGACGTGGATTCCATTATCCGTGACCTGGTGGAGGCATCCATCCGCCTGACCAAGCAGTCGAAAATGCGTGAAAAATATGAAATGGCAGAAGGCATTGTAGAAGATCTGATCGTGGATGCGATGATCCCGGGCAATAAGGCGAAAAAACCGCAGAATGCGCAGCCATCCAACCCGATGAATGAAGCGATGTCGCTGCTGTCCAATATTCCGGGAATGAGCACTTATTTCCCGCAGCTGAACAATAATAATAATACCACGCAGACGGCGCCTGTGCAGGAGCCGGAAACCAGCAGTACGGAACTTGCCAGGGAACAGGTTCGCCAGCAGCTCCGCAGCGGAGTTCTGGAAGAACAGTATGTGGAAATCGATGTGATTGACAATACACCGAATATGATCGATATCGGCGGAAATGAAAGCATGAGCATCAGCATCGGCAATATTTTCGGTAATAATGCGCCGGCGCGTACCAAGAAGAGACGTGTGAAGGTCAAAGATGCCAGAAAGATTCTGCTCGATCAGGAAGCACAGAAGATGCTGGATATGGACCAGGTGAATGCCGAGGCTGTGGAGAACGCGGAACAGAACGGGATTGTCTTCATCGACGAAATTGATAAAATTGCGGACGACAGCAATTACGGCAGAGGTCCCGGCGTGTCCAGAGAAGGTGTGCAGCGGGATATTCTCCCGATTGTGGAAGGCAGCGTAGTCAATACGAAATATGGTCCTGTAAAAACCGATCATATGCTGTTTATCGGCGCAGGCGCATTTCATGTTTCCAAACCGACGGATCTGATTCCGGAACTGCAGGGCCGTTTCCCGATCCGGGTTGAACTGGAACCGCTGGCCAAAGAGGACCTGAAAAAGATTCTTACCGTGCCGAAAAACGCGCTGATTACCCAGCATAAAATGCTGCTGGAAACCGAAGGCGTGCACGTGGAATTCACGGAGGATGCCATCGATGAAATCGCGGAAATCGCCTATATTTCCAATGAGACAAATGAAAACATCGGCGCCAGAAGACTGCATACGGTCATGGAAAAGCTGATTGAGGATATTTCCTTTGATCTCCCGAATCCGGATATGAAGGAAGTCGTCATCGATAAGGATTATGTCCTGGAAAAATTCGGCGATAAAGTCAGCCCGTATGATTTGGACAAATACATTTTATAAAGAATGATTACATTTAATGATAATAATGAAATTACGGACGGCCGCCAGAAAGGCGCCGTCCTGGTGTGCGTAAACTTCGGAACGGATATTTCCGATTCCGAGAGGGAACTGGAAGGCCTGGCAGCGGCTGCCGGACTGGAGGTCCTCGGCATACTGGAACAGACCAGAGAACGGCCGGATACGGCAACCTATATCGGAAAGGGCAAAGTCGAAGAACTGAAGGATGCGGTTGAGAAGCTCGGCGCGGATACCGTGCTGTTTAATGATGAGCTGTCCGGTGTGCAGCTGCGCAATCTGGAAGAAGCGCTTGGCGTATCGGTCATCGACCGCACGATCCTGATCCTTGATATTTTTGCCGACCGGGCGGTTTCCTCCATCGGGAAACTGGAAGTGGAACTGGCGCAGCTCAAGTACAGGCTGCCCCGCCTCACCGGTTTTGGGCGCTCACTTTCCAGAACCGGCGGCGGGATCGGTACAAGAGGTCCCGGTGAGAAGAAGCTGGAAACAGACCGCCGTCACATCCGAGCCCGGATGGATGATATCCGCCGGGAGATTCGTGATGCGGAAAAATCCAGGGATCTGAACCGGAAGCAGCGTGAAAAGTCGGAGATTCCGGTGGCAGCGCTGGTCGGTTATACCAATGCCGGAAAATCAGCCGTGATGAACCGTTTCCTGGCTATGAACGGGACGGAGGAACGGGCGGTTCTCGAAAAGGATATGCTGTTTGCCACGCTGGATGTTTCGCACCGGAATATCCGAATGGAAGATAATCGGGAATTTATCCTGATTGACACCGTCGGTTTTGTAAGCCGGCTTCCGCATACGCTGGTGGAAGCATTTAAAGGGACGCTGGAAGAGGCGCTGTACGCGGATGTCCTGATTGAAGTCGTCGATGTATCCTCCGGGGATTATGAGTTTAAGATGGATGTTACGGACCGGCTTCTGGCGGATATCGGCGCCGGGGATATTCCGAAGATTATCGCTTATAATAAAATTGATCTCCTGGAAGAGGACCGGATCCGTATTTCTTCGGCGGATGATTACGTGAAAATCTCGGCCCGGGAAGGAACCGGGATGGAAACGCTGCTTGAGAAGACCGCAGCGGCGCTGTTCCCGGACCGGCAGGAAACCGAAGTGCTGATTCCTTATGATAAGGGCAGTATTATTTCTTATCTGTGCGAAAAATGCTCCGTTCTGGAAATGGATTACAGGGATAACGGGACGTATTTGCGCGTTATGCTGGACGGTCCGGACCGGAGAAGGCTGGAATCGTATATCCTGCAGCAGAAAGGGCGGCAGACATGGCAGAATACCTGACAATAGCCAGAGAAGCGACGGCGGAACAGACCATTGAACGCTCCCGGTTTATTGCATATATAAAGCATGTGGAAAGCAGGGAAGAGGCGGAGTCTTTTATCACTGAAATACGAACCCTGCACAGAGATGCCCGGCACAATGTGCCGGCCTTTGTGGTGGGCAGGAATGCCGAGATACAATGGGCCAGTGATGACGGGGAACCTTCCGGGACTTCCGGTATGCCTGTTCTGAAAGTGCTGACCGGAAACGGACTGACGGACGTGGTGATCGTGATCACCAGGTATTTCGGAGGCATTAAGCTGGGGACCGGCGGCCTGATGCGCGCCTATACCGGTGTGGCAAGGGACGCCGTTGAGAAGGCCGGAAGGTGCCGGCTGGTGGATCAGCAGATACTGACTTTCCGCATTTCCTATCCGCAGTTTGACAGGGTCAGCCGGCTGGCGTCCGAGGCGGGATTTGAGATTGTGGATACGTATTACGATGATAAAGTGACCCTCAGTATCTGTACGGAAGAAAACAATACCGAACATGTTCTGCGGCTGCTGGCGGATCTTACGGCAGGAGAACTTGCCGCGGAAGATATCCGTATGAAGAAAACGGCTCGCTTAATAGAGGTTCAGGATTAAAGATCTTTTGGCACGCTTTCGAGATTCGGAATTAAAGATTTTTCGGCGTATGAAAAGCATTTGAAAATCTTTGTTTTCAAATTTAAATTAAGTGTTGACACTTATGGATTTCTGTCGTAAACTGTAAAAGCTGACACGGCAGGGCAAAGGTTTTAAACTACATGTTTCTGTGATGTTTGAAGAGAAAAGGCCTTGACAAAGTAGCAATTGAGCACTATAATGATCGAGTGTGAAATATGCTGGCGTGGCTCAACGGTAGAGCAGCTGATTTGTAATCAGCA
>JAFWDF010000058.1 GCA_017534025.1 Bacillota bacterium | reverse complement strand
TCCATGATGCGGACTATTTTCTGCAGCCGATCTTCAACTGCTGTCTCATTAACATCGGAGACATGCTGGACAACGGCACGGTGATGAACGGCAAGCTTATCGAATCGCCGAAGAGCTTCCAGGTGGCATGTACCGTGATGACGCAGATTATCGCGGCGGTGGCCAGCAGCCAGTACGGCGGCCAGTCCGTGGATGTGTCCCATCTCGGAAAGTATCTCAGAAAGAGCTATAACAAGTTCCGCAAGGAAGTGGAAGAAGCGGCCGGCGGGGATCTGTCCGAAGAACTGATCGAAAAGATGGCCCAGACCCGGCTGAAGTATGAACTGAAGTCCGGTGTGCAGACCATCCAGTACCAGATCAACACACTGATGACGACCAACGGGCAGACGCCGTTCGTCACACTGTTCCTGAATCTGCAGGAAGACGATGAATACGTGGAAGAAAACGCGAAGATCATCGAAGAAATCCTTCGCCAGCGGTACCAGGGCATTAAGAATGAAGTCGGCGTGTATGTGACACCGGCCTTCCCGAAGCTGATCTATGTTCTTGACGAACACAACAATCTCACCGGCGGCAAATATGATTATCTGACGGAACTGGCGGTGAAGTGCTCGGCGAAGCGCATGTATCCGGACTATATTTCCGCGAAGAAGATGCGCGAATACTATGAAGGCAACGTTTACAGCTGCATGGGCTGCCGGAGCTTCCTGTCGCCTTGGAAGGATGCCGACGGCAATTACAAGTTCGAAGGCCGTTTCAACCAGGGCGTAGTCAGCCTGAACCTGCCGCAGATCGCCATTCTCGCCGACGGGGATGAAAAGAAGTTCTGGGATCTGCTCGATGAGCGCCTGGGGATTGCCTTTGAAGCGCTCATGTGCCGGCACAACGCTCTGAAGGGCATCAAGTCCGACACCAGCCCGATTCACTGGCAGCACGGGGCCATTGCCCGTCTGGAAAAGGGCGAAACCATCGACAAATACCTGGAAGGCGGATACTCCACCATTTCGCTGGGTTACATCGGTGTATACGAGATGACAAAGCTCATGAAGGGCGTCAGCCACACGGATCCGAAGGGCAAGGAATTTGCGCTGCGGGTGATGAATTACCTGCGGGCCGCCTGCGACAAGTGGAAGGCGGATACCGGCCTGGGCTTCGCGCTGTACGGCACACCGGCCGAGTCGCTCTGCTACCGTTTCGCACGGATCGATAAGGAGCGCTTCGGCGACATTAAGGATGTAACCGACAAGGGCTATTACACCAATTCCTATCATGTCGACGTGCGGGAAGACATCGACGCCTTCGAAAAATTCCGTTTCGAAAGTGATTTCCAGAAGATTTCCTCCGGCGGGTCCATTTCCTATGTGGAAGTGCCGAATATGAAGAATAATCTGGACGCGATGGCAGATGTGGTTCAGTTCATTTATGATAATATTCTTTATGCCGAATTCAATACGAAGTCGGATTACTGCCAGGTCTGCGGCTACGACGGCGAGATCATGATCAATGATGATAATGAATGGGAATGCCCGAACTGCCACAACAAGGACCAGAAAAAGATGAATGTCACCCGGCGGACCTGCGGGTACCTGGGCGAGAATTTCTGGAATGTTGGCAAGACCAAGGAGATCAAGGCACGGGTGCTGCATCTGTAAGTATACTGTTAATGATTCCGGTTCCGGGCCTGTCCTCGCGATGAGTCCGGATTTTTGTGTGCGGAGAACGAATAATTATGAAAGAATACGATATTATCATCATCGGCGCCGGGCCGGGCGGCATCTTTTCAGCCTATGAGCTGACCGGGATGTGTCCGGATCTCAAAGTGGCGGTTTTTGAAGCGGGACATGCGCTGCACCAGCGGCATTGTCCGATCGACGGAGAAAAAATTAAGACCTGCATAAACTGCGGGACCTGCTCGATCATGAGCGGCTTCGGCGGCGCCGGGGCATTTTCTGACGGGAAATATAACATCACCAACGATTTTGGCGGGACGCTGCACGAGTTCATCGGCAAGGAGAAGGCCATCGAACTGATGCAGTATGTGGATTCGCTGAACATGCAGTTCGGCGGGCAGGGCACCCGGCTGTATTCCACGGCGGGCACCGATCTGAAAAAGCTCTGCATTCAGAACGGCCTGCACCTGCTGGACGCGTCGGTCCGGCATCTTGGGACGGATATTAATTATAAAGTTCTGGAAAACCTGTATGCGGAGCTGGAAGGAAAAGTGGATTTCTATTTCGACCGTCCGGTGGATGAGGTACGGGTCCTGAACGGCGGGAAAGCAGACGGAAACCGGGGAGCCGGAGATGCACCTGCGGAAAACAGAAGCAGCCGGAAAGGATTTGAAATTATCAGCGGCGGAGAGTCCTTTCATTGCCGGCAGTGCATCATTTCCGTTGGCCGCAGCGGCAGTAAGTGGATGGAGCAGGTCTGCCGGAAGATCGGGCTGAAGACCCGTTCCAACCGGGTCGATCTGGGCGTGCGCGTGGAGCTGCCGGCGGAGGTATTTTCCCATCTGACGGATGAGCTGTATGAGAGCAAGATTGTCTACCGGACGTCGAAGTCCGGCGATCTGGTGCGGACATTCTGCATGAACCCGCGGGGAGTAGTGGTCAATGAAAACACGAACGGAATCGTGACGGTCAATGGGCACAGCTACGAGGATCCGGCCAGATGGACGGAAAATACGAATTTTGCGCTGCTAGTGGCCAAGCATTTTACCGAACCGTTCAAGGAATCCAACGGTTACGGGGAAAGTATCGCCCGGCTGAGCAATATGCTGGGTGGCGGCGTGCTGGTGCAGCGCTTCGGCGATCTCATCAAGGGCGTGCGCACCAACGAGCACCGCATGGGCCACTCCTTCACCCGGCCCACCCTCCAGGCAACCCCGGGGGATCTGAGCCTGGTGCTGCCCAAGCGCCACATGGACAACATCATCGAGATGAT
>JAFWDF010000057.1 GCA_017534025.1 Bacillota bacterium | reverse complement strand
TTCGGATCCCAAGAAGAAAAGAAGAAGTTAGCTGAATGTACGCAGCTGCCAGACCGAATTACGTGTTGTACGCGTGGCGAGGAACAAGGGCTATGCCCGAATGAGAAAAACCCCGCGTTCAACGCGGGGATCCTTTTTTTTTGCGGATTCCTGCGGGTTCCTGCGGGGGACTTTAACTTAATCCGCGATGGCCTCTCTCCACTCTTTTTCCGCAGCTGCGGCAGCGGTCCGGGCGGCATCCTCCGCATAGATCGGGGAATGCCATCCTTTCTGCAGATCGTTCATGACGGAGAGATAATTGTTCAGATCCGGATCTTCCGCGTAAGTGTTTATGAACGCGGCGCTCTCTTCAATAAACGCGTAGCCGGAGCGGCCGAGCTGCAATTCGTCCGCGTAGCGGGAGAAGAGATAATACTTCAGCCCCGCGATATTGTCCCGGATCACGGATTCGAGCATCCAGTCCGGGTTGGTGCCGAGGGCTTCTCCTTTTTCCTTCGCGCCTGCCAGAATTTCATAAGCTTCTTCCAGGCCTTCCATCCGGCCCTGCTTCACCAGGTCGCTGACGGAGGAAATGGAATTGTACAGATCATCCAGCTCCCGGACGGAGGCGATCTGGCTGTTAATGCTGTCCGCGAACAAGCCGGCGGATGCCTTGTTCAGGGATTCCAGGCGTTCCAGTGTAGAGGCGCTGTCGGTTTCCCCGGCGGCGTAACGGCTGAAGGCTGTGCTGGCTTCTTTCTGGATTGGTTTTCCGATGGTCCCGACGAAGTCACTGTCGCCGGCCATTTTCTTTGCGATGGAAGCACATTTTTCATACTGTTCCGCCTCTAGGCATTCCATATAGGCTTCCGGCGTCGACGGCACGGTGTGCCGGTCGTATATCATTTTGCCGGAAAACACGATCAGGATCAGCAGCACGGCGAGGAGGACGAGCCGGGCCCTGCGCCTTCTTATGCGGGCTTTTCGTTTGCGGGCGTTTTTCTTCGCCGCGGCGGTTTGACGTTGTTCGCCGGCCGGGCTGCCGGATGTGCCGGGCAGGCTGCCATATGAATCGGGCAGGCCGCCGTATTCGATCTCCGGGGGCAGGTGGCCGGTGTAATATTCATTATCATTATTATTATTTATCTGGGACATGGACATTCTCCATTTTGCATTTCTATTATCTTTCATTATTCATTTTAGTATGTGTTTTGTTCCTGTGCAAGAAGGTTCCTTACGCGAAGAGGGAAGTGGGGAAGCAGTTTCTCTGCGGCGAACCTGCGTCGGAATCATTGACAATAATCATGACAATAGTATATAAAAGTAAATGGAATAAAATTGTGAAGTATCGGGAGAAGACGGTATGAAGAAAATAATTCTGCTCGTGGATGTGCAGAACGGGTTTGTGAAAAACGCGTACGCTGAAAAAGTGCTGTACCGCATCGTGGATCTGCTGGAAAGGGATCTGTTTGATGTGGTGATTGCGTCGAAATACTGGAATGTGAAGGGCAGTTACCTCAGCCGCTTCATGGGGTGGAATGAGTTGTGCACACCGGAGGAGCAGGCTCTGCGGCCGGAGATTGCGCAGTATCCGCAGTACTGCGTTGAGAAAGACGGCTATTCCTCCATGACGGAGGAAATGGTCTCGCTGCTGCGGGACATTAACGGCGGAGATCTGCCGGAATATGTGTTTGCGCTGGGGTTTGACACGGAGTGCTGCGTGGCGATGACGGCTACGGACATGTTTGAAATGGGTATTCGCCCGCTGGTGCTGACCAGATACAGCGGTTCCCACGACGGCGATGAATACCACAATGCCGGACTGGTGAGCATGGATCATCTGATCGGGCCGGATTTCCTGATTGAGGATGAATTGAAAACGCCGGAGGATGTGGACCGGGTACTGAACCGGGTCATGGCCCAAATGGAAATTTACGAGGAAGCAGCGCGCCATTAGAGTATGAGAGCAGCGCGCCGGTTGAGCATGCGGAATTACAGAAAGGATTTATAATTTCATGAAACTGACACACGAAGAAAAGAAAGAACTGCTCCGGCAGACGATTGACCGTACGGATGAGCTGAATGAAAAAGGCGGCGCCGAGATTTTCGGAATCCATTTTGTCGATTACACCGATGACAAAACTTTCATCGTACGCTGGGATATTAAGCCGTGGCAGAGAAATCCTTTCGGTAATTTCCAGGGCGGTATGATCTGTTACTGCATAGACGCGACGGCGGGCACCCTGTCCTGGATCGAAGTGGACCAGGAACCGGTGGGTACGGTGGACATCAATGTGGACTTCATCCGTGCGGTGGAGGAACGCATTGACCATATTATCGTAAAATCCAAGGTGATCAGTATCGGCCGCCGGGTGGTAGTCGCTACAGCGGAAGTATACGATCCGGACGGATGGCTCATGGCTATCGGGACGACTAACACGACCCGCCTGCTGCCGCCGGATCCGAATCCGACCATCGTAAAGCTTTAAAATATTCGTAGCCCCTCGGGGCGGAGTGATTCTGGTAATAATAAGGGATACTGGATCGGACATCTGTGAGGATGTCGCGGGCAGCATCCCTTTCTTTTTATTATGACGGAATATATAGCGGAGTAGTCATCCGGTGTCCGGCAGGCGGTGGGAGAAACGGCGGGAATCCGCTGTTGCCGGATGGTTTTCCTGCTATTTTTACGCATTTGTTACAAAAAAGCGCCCGAACGTTGCAATCAGCGGCTTTCAGAACATTAATAAAAATATATATGGTAATATTATGTCCCGGAAATCGCCCTCAAACACTCTATCTTGTATGTAATAATAATGTAATAAAAGCAGGACGGCCCTATATTTTGATTATGGAAGGTTTTGGGAATGACCTTGAAGAGCCTTGCAAATTGTCGGCTTCGGGATTCCGGAACGTGAAAATGGAATAAATTGGGCGCTGATTGAACCACAATATATAGATTGCATACCATTAAATTCCTGTTTCTGACAACAAAATATTGATAAGTATCTCTTTTAAAAGAACCAGTGTTTTGTTATAATTTAGCGAGCAGGAACGGACTGCCGGAAAACGGACCCGGAAGGGCGTCCCGGGGGCAGACCGTCCGGAAAAAGACGATTATGCAGGCGATTGTACAGAAACACTGGTAACACAGCAGCAAGAATACATTCAGGGGGATGTTTATGATGCAGGTAATCAAGAGGGACGGATCCACCGTGGACTTCGACCGCACGAAGATTGAAGCAGCCATCCGCAAGGCCAATGCGGTGGTGGACGAGGACGAGCGGATTCCGGAGGAAAAAGTAACGGAAATAGCCAGATACATAGAATCCCGCAAAAGAAAGAGACTCCTGGTAGAAGATATTCAGGATATGGTAGAGGACAAGCTGATGGAGGCCGGCAAATTCGAGCTGGCCAGATCCTATATCATCTACCGGTATGAACGGGCGCTGGTGCGCAAGGCCAACACCACGGACGATTCCATTCTCAGCCTGATCCGCAACAGCAACAAGGACGTCATGGAGGAGAATTCCAACAAGGATGCGGTGGCGGCTTCCACCCAGCGGGATCTGATCGCCGGGGAGGTTTCCAAGGACCTGACCAGAAGAGTGCTGCTGCCGGAGAAAATTTCCAGGGCGCACGACGAAGGCGTGATTCA
>JAFWDF010000056.1 GCA_017534025.1 Bacillota bacterium | reverse complement strand
TGCGGTTTCATCACCCGGTCAGCGGAGAATGGATGCAGATCCGGGCACCGCTTCCGGAAGATATGCAGGATCTGCTGGAACAACTTCGTCTGTACAGCGGCTGAATCCTGTGCTACAATTAAAAGTCGAAATTTATGGAAAGTTCGGCTTTATCAAGGAGAACAGACATGGTATTGAAAATCCTGTTGACCATCATGATGGCGGTTCCCATCGTGATCCTGGGAGGCTATCTTCTGGACAAGCTCATGGAAGAAGCTCTGAGTACCAGGAAAAAAACGAAAAAGAAAAGACGCCGGAATGACGGAATCGAACTGCGGAACAGTTATGAATACAGGAGCAGCCGAAAGAACAACCGGAGGAAGCCATGAAGGGGTTATTTCTGTCATTTGAAGGATCTGATGCATCCGGCAAATCCACACAGATCGGGCTGCTGAAGGATTGGCTGGAGGCGCAGGGAATCCACCCTCTGGTTACCAGAGAACCCGGCGGTACGGCGATCGGTGAAAGAATCCGGTCCATCCTTCTGGACCGCGGCAGCAGGGAGATGCTGCCTGTCACGGAAGCACTGCTGTATGCCGCTTCCCGTGCGCAGCATGTGGGGCAGGTGATTCGTCCCGCTCTGGAAGAAGGCAGGGTGGTGATTACCGACCGGTTTGTGGATTCCAGTATTGCCTATCAGGGGTACGGAAGAAAACTGGGCCGCGTGGCGGAGGAGATCAATGCGCCCGCTGTGGACGGCGTGATGCCCGACCTGACCATCCTTCTGGTGGTGGATCCGGGAGATATGCGCCGGCGGAGAAGCGCCGGTGAAGAGGACCGGATCGAAGCGGAGGGACTGGCTTTTCAGAGTGCCGTACGGGAAGGGTTTCTGCAGATCGCGGAAAAAGAGAAAGAACGGTTTCTGGTGATCGACGGGCGGCAGCCGGTGGATGTGATTGCCGAAGAAATCCGAAGAGCTGTGGCGGCGCTGGCCGGACTGAATTATGAGCAGTAAAAGAAAAACACAGGCAGCGGTGATTCCGGAACGCCTGCAGCGGGCTGTCCGGAACGGAAGCGTGTTTCATGCGTATCTGATGGAAGGGCCGCGCGGGGAGACGGCATCTCTGGCACAGGCGTTCGCGGCAGCGGTATTGTGCAGCCGGCAGGACGGCTCGGTTTGTGGGAACTGTGTTTCATGCCGGCAGATCCGGGACGGCGTCAGCCCGTATATTTTTCAGGTGAGAACCCTGGAGGAATCCGATGAGGATCTCGGTGAAGAGAAGAAAACCGGGAAAAAGGCAAAACCGAAGGATTCCGGGAAAATCCGGGACAAGCAGATCGAGGATGTGATCGAACGCTCCCGGGGCAATGCACTGGGCAGCAGCCGGATCATTACCATTATTGAACAGGCGGATACCATCACGCCGAGAGGGCAGAACCGGCTTCTGAAAGTGCTGGAAGAGCCGCCGGAAGGCATGATGATGATCCTGATGACGGAGAACAGTGAGGGTCTTCTGGAGACCATCCGTTCCCGCTGCCAGCTCGTGCGTCCCGCAGGGAACGGGGAAGAACTTCCGGACGAGGGAAACGCTTTCCTGAAACGGGCAGTGGCAGCAGCGGCGGGTATGCTCGCCGGTGTGCCGGCAGCGGATCTCTGGAAAGAAATAGAATATTTTTCCGATACCAGAGAAAAAGCGATGCATTTTGCGGAAACGGCCCAGCTTTTTTACAGGGATCTGATTCTGTACGGGGAAACCGGCAGGGAGGATCTTCTGGCATTGCGTGCATATGCGCCGGAGATTCGCGAGGCTGCGGAGAGCACCGGCCGTGCAGCTGCCATTCAAGCGGCGGAAGCCTGTGAGAGGGCTGTCCGGGACCTGAAAGCAATTGTCAGCATGAAGCATGCACTCCGTTATATGATGTTTGATATACAATTGTATCGAGGGGTTAATCGCGGGGATAATAAATGATGATAACAATAGTAGGTGTCAGATTTAAGCAGGCCGGGAAGGTTTATTATTTCGATCCCAACAATCTGGTCCTTTCTGAAGGCATGCATGTCATTGTAGAAACGGCCAGAGGACTGGAATTCGGAACCGTATCCTCGGATCCGGGCGAGATCAGCGAACGGTCCGTGGTCAAACCGCTGAAAAAAGTGGTGCGGATTGCGGACGAAAAGGATCTGGAACGGCATGCGGAAAATATGTCCAGGAAACAGGGTGCACTGGAGGCCTGCCAGAAAATAATTGATGAACACGGGCTGGACATGAAGCTCATAGACGTGGAATATACATTTGATAATTCCAAAGTCGTATTCTATTTTACGGCGGACGGGCGGATCGATTTCCGGAATCTGGTCAAAGATCTGGCCGGAATCTTCCGTATGCGGATCGAACTGCGGCAGGTGGGCGTGCGGGATGAAGCCCGTATGCTGGGCGGCATCGGTACCTGCGGCAGAGGCCTCTGCTGCCATACCTGGCTGGGCCGCTTCAATCCGGTGTCCATTAAGATGGCAAAAAATCAGGGACTGTCGCTGAATCCGACAAAAATATCCGGTATCTGCGGCCGTCTTATGTGCTGTCTGAAGTATGAAGACGAGTGCTATATGTCTTTGAAAAAAGGCATGCCGGATCCGGGAGAACGGGTCCGGACGCCGGAGGGCACCGGTGTAGTGGAATCGGTCAGCCTCCTGAAAGAACAGGTGAATGTCCGGCTGGTGGAGAACGAATCCGGCAGCGGAAACAGAAAGGATCACGGAGAGGAAGAAGTCCTGAGCCAGGATGTCTACTCTTTTAATAAAAATGAAATCCGCCGGAGCGGGAAGAACCGCGGCGTCAGAAAACATGAGGAGCCGCAGGAAACGGTCCTGCCCGAGGAACTGAAAAAGCTGGAGGACTGATGCATGGCGGAACGGATCGATGACATCGGTTTTTCCGGCATTCGTCTGACGCAGGATGCAGAGGCATTCTGTTACGGCATCGATGCTGTGCTGCTGGCAGACTTCGCTGCATCCGGCGGTCACCGCAGTTACATTGATCTGGGGACGAACAACGGGATTATTCCGCTGCTTCTGTCGGCAATGACATCCGCGGACCAGCTGTGCGGCGTGGAACTGCAGCCGGCTGCGGCGGCACTTGCGGAGCGGAACGTGCGGGACAACGGTCTTGCACACCGGATCAGCATCGTCTGCTGCGATGTTCTGGATATAAAGGAGCATTTCGGAAGGGGCAGTTTTGAAGCGGTGGTGGCC
>JAFWDF010000055.1 GCA_017534025.1 Bacillota bacterium | reverse complement strand
TGGTATAGTCTTTATATTCATGATATTTGTTGGATACGCTGAATTCTTTGATATTATTCTTTCCCATTTAGTTCACCCCGCCTTCTGCTGCACAAGCCTGAACAGCTTCTAAAATCAGGATGTAACCAGTGCATCTGCAGAGGTTACCCGAAAGAGCTCTTCTGATTTCCTGTCTGGTAGGATTTGGCTTGTTCTTCAGTAAGTTATAGGAAGACATGATCATACCTGGTGTGCAGTAACCACACTGAACAGCACCGTGATTCAGGAACGACTTCTGGATAGCGTTCATTTCACCGGTCTTGTGGTCAGCAATACCTTCGATGGTAGTGATTTCTCTGCCGGCTGCAGACATAGCCAGAGTCAGGCAGGACAGAACGGCCTTATTGTCGATGATTACAGTACATGCACCGCAGTCGCCCTGGCCGCAGCCCTTCTTGGTACCTGTCAGGTTAGCTTCTTTTCTCAGTACTTCAACGAGAACATCGTTCGGAGCAACTCTCAGATCCATATTCTCGCCGTTGATATTCATTGTTACGAGCTGTTTCTTCATCATTTGTCATCCACCTCCGTCTTATTTATTCTCAGCAGCCAGTTCTCTGAGAATTCTTCTTACTAAGGCGCCGATAACGTCAACTCTGTACTGAGCAGTAGCTCTTACGTCAGTGATCGGGTGAACTTCGGACTGAGCAGCTTCAGCAGCCTTCAGGATCACTTCTTCGTCACCAAGCTTTGTTCCTCTCAGAACTTCAGGAACCTTCTCAGAAATGAGAGGCTTGATCGCTACGGAACCCATAACGCATCTTGCATCCTTGATCGTGTCGCCGTCGAGGTCAACACGGATACACATGTTTGCGATATCGATTTCCATCATACGTCTCATAGCAACGTAGGAATACTTAACCTTAGTATTAGGATCCGGTTCTGGGATGATGATCTGCTTGATCATTTCGCCTTCTTCGAGGATGTTTCTTCTGTTACCAGTGATGAAATCCTTAACGTCTACTGTTCTTTCAGAGCCCTTCTTAGCGAGAACGAGCTGAGCGTCATAGCAGATCAGGGAAGAAGGAGTTTCAGCGGAAGGACCAGAGTTAGCCAGGTTACCAGCGATGGTACCCATTTCTCTAACCTGCGGGCCGCCGATTTCGCCTGCCGCATAGGAGAAAGCAGGGAACTTAGCCTTCAGTTCTTCGGAGAATTCGCAGAAAGCATCTGTTACGCAAGCACCGAGAACAGCGCCCTTGCCTTCTTCACACTTGAATTCCTGCAGTTCAGGAATGTGTGTAATGTCGATAACGTTTGATGGATGAATCATTTTTTCCTTCAGCTGGATCATGAGGTCGGAACCGCCTGCGATGATTTTGGCGTTTTCCTTTGTAGCCAGCAGTTCGAGTGCTTCATCAACCGTGGTAGGTCTAAAATACTCAAATGGAGTTAAAATATTCAAACAAGCCACCTCCTTAAATAATAAGAATTATAATAAATTGTCAGCAATGGAAATTGCCCGCCCATCGCTGTATTGAGACCGTCGGCACAGGGTTACGCAGCCTGCACCGCCGGTTATCTCACGTGTGTCGTCATACGTCTCAAAAGTTTAAAAAAAAGCGCCCTTTGATCCGTGAAAAATACAAACCATCTATCCGGTCTGTTCTTTATTTATTCTTCCAGCCTGTCCAGTATTTCCGTCAGGCCGTGCCATTCTTCTTCAAAAATTTCCAGAGGCATGAATTTGACTCCTTCTTCCGGGATCTTCGGTTCAAACCCCATCTGGTCGAAGATATCCTTCTGCATATCCACGCCCGGCGCGATTTCCAGAAGATACACACCGTCTTCTCTCGCCTCCAGAACCGCTCTTTCCGTAATGAAAAGTGCCGGTTTCCCGTTTTTCGCAGCCTTCGGCGCATCAAAAGCAATCTGCTCGGACTGCTTCACAAACTTTTTGAGCCGCCCTTCCTGATCGATGACCAGTTTGCCGTCCTCGATATGTTCTTTCAGCCCTTTGGCCGTAAAGGTTCCGATGAAGCATGCTTTTTTCGCGCCGGTAGTAATATTTGAAAAACCGCCGACCCCCAATGTCACGCCGTTCAGACGGGATACGTTAATGGATCCGTCCTCCTGCGCCTCGGACAGGCCGAACACGCCGAAATCCAGTCCCGTGCCGTCGATCCAGTCGAAATGATCCTTATGATCACAGGACCATTCATTGTTCCAGTGGCATCCGAAATCCGTGCCTGCTCCCGGTACGCCGCCCACGGATCCGAGCTCGGAAATCATGACATAGTTTTCCATTTCGCCCTGTTCCACGATCACTTCGCCGCAGAACGTCGGCAAGCCGATTCCGAAATTGCATTTCGAACCTCTCTTCGGCAATTCCATGATGGTCCGGCGGATAATGACTTTCTTCGGATCAAACGGCATCACAGGAATGGAATCGGTCGGCACCTTGAGCTGGCCGTTCTGTCCGTCCCAGTAACGGATCCCCTTGTAATTTCTGTAATTCAGTCCTCTTGTGATCAGTTCCGGATGCTCGTTGACTACAATATAATCGACGAGATTCTGTCCGATCTTGACCAGCTTCGGATTGAGCGAACCGGCTTTCGCGATCCGTTCCACTTCTACGATCACGATACCGCCGCAGGCCTTTGTAGCTCTGGCTACTGCGCCAAGCTCCAGATTCAGGCATTCAAACTCGGTGGTAATGTTTCCGTGTTCATCCGCCGTGGTACCGCGCATAATCCCGATATCGATCTTCGGAATATTGTAAAACAGGTATTCCTCGCCCATAAAATCCGGGACATATTCGATAAACAGGCGTTCCCCCCGCTCTTTCTTTGCCCGGTCAATCGCCTCCGCGGAAGGATTCAGAACACCGCCGTCCACGCGCGCATCCATAAAAGTGCCCAGTCCGCATTTTGACAGAACACCCGGCATCCCCCGGCCGATCTCGGTGTACATCTGCAGCATGGTGCCCAGCGGCATGTACCAGGCCGGCAGCTTGTCCTCCTGAATCAGTTTCGCAAGCGATGGAGTGGTTGATTCATGCGAGGAAATATTCAACGCCAGCAGTCCCTCGTGCGCCCAGCACTCTCCGGAAATAAATCCGGCCGCGTGAATATTGGTCATCCCTGCCGGGTGCCCGGTTTCCAGAAACCGTTTTTCCACAGCCATGCCAATCTCTTCCGGCCAGCCTTCCACACCGGAAGACACCCCGCAAACAACTGCCCCGTCGAAGAATAATTCCGCCGCCTGTTCCTTTGTAATAATTGCAGCCATTTTTTCTTCCTCCTGGTTATGTAACACAATTGCCTCAATATCAGATTTATGTATTCCAGCCTGCCTCAGCACGCTTTTCATATCCGGTTTCTATATGCTGCAGAATACTATTGACGGCGTAGTTTTTCAAATTCATTATTTCACTTTCTGCAATCATTGTTGTAATCATTATATGCAAACGAACTATATTATTTCGTTTTTTGTTACATTTTAGACAATTCCGTTAGTTTGCATTAAGAGGATCTATTTGATTAAACTATTTTAAAGTTAGTTTTATTTATTATGATTCATTTTGTTTCTTGAAAATGTTGCAATGATTTTCGGTCAATAGAAATAATCCATGGCCGCCTATGAGGTATAATATATGTGTATCAAACTATTAGGGATTGGAGGAAGTATGCATTATGAATATTGAATTGCTGCGCTATTATATAAAAGTCGCGGAAACACTGAGTTTCAAAGAAGCCGCAGAAAAAATGTTTACATCACAGTCCACCCTGAGCAGAGGAATTCACGCACTGGAAAAGGAACTGGGAGTAAAACTGTTTGACAGAACTACCCGGAAAGTACAACTGAGCGAAGCCGGCCTTTCCCTTCTGGACGATGCCCGAAAACTGATTACCGACTATGATACTTTAATGCTGAAAGTAAGCGGACTGTCCGGGAATAAGGCAGGCATTATCCGGATCGGTTATTTCCGCAACGAAAATGCGGAATATCTTGCGCGGATCGTGGAAAGAATGCGCATAGACTATCCGGCAGTTACGATTGAATATATGAAAGCCGGTCTGCCGACCCTTTCCGAAGGACTGGAAAACGGTTTTCTGGATGCGGTTCTGGTCTATCACTCCTGCCTTGCTTCCCATGATAAACAGGAGCGTTTCACCCTCGCCCATGAATATCCGCAGCTGATTGTTTTTCAGGAACACCGGCTGGCGGAGAAAAAATACGTGGAATTCCGCGATCTGCAAAACGAAATTGTAATTGTCCGCAAGTGGAAAGATATTCCGGAATCTGTAAATGAATCCACAAATGATTTTTTTCGGGAACAGGGCATTCATATTGAAGATCTCGGCAACGATTTTAACTGGGGCCGGCAGATGATGCGCATTCGTCTTGGGGAATGCGTCATGCTGGATGCGTTTGCCACCTCCAGCATCGGCCAGCCGGAACCGTTCTGCGTCGTTCCGGTCATCAGCGAGGACAACCGGTTTGACAGAGATATGATCATTCGAAAAGACAACACCAATTCACTTATATTCTCATTGAAGAAAACGGTGCAGAACATGATTCTGGAAAAACAGTTTGAGTAAGAAACAGAAGAAAGGTCGGAACGATGGATTCATTTCAGCTGAAAAAACAGAATGGTGCGGCCGTACCCGGGCTCTCCCTGGTGCCGGACGGCGTTCGCGACATAATTATAATGGTCCACGGATTTGGCAGCAGCAGGGATTGCATGACCGCGCAGATGCTTTTCCGGCGCATGCCCCCGGCGGGTTTCGGCGTCGTAACGTATGACCAGCCCGGTCACGGGTCCGGCGAAGCGCGGGCGGAAAGCCTGCGTCTGGAAAACTGCTTTGCCAGCCTGGCGGCCGTAGAACAATATGTTTCCGAAACCTGGCCAGACTGCCGGATCCATTATTTTTCCTCCAGCTTCGGTGCCTATGTGACTACGCTGTACGTTTGCAGTTATCCGCATAAAGGCTGCGATGCCTTCCTCCGCAGCGCGGCGGTCAACATGCCGCTGCTCCTGCTCGGTCCGCCGGGCAGCGGGATTGATCCCGTTTACATGAAAGAATTTGAAGAAAAAGGATATATCGTGCCGGATGTCGGTGCGCCGGACGCAGTACGCATACCTTTCGGTTTTCTGGAGGATCTCCGGGAACATGATCTGTCACGGAAATTCGCCGGCCGGATCTTCAACGACGTCCGCTTTGAAATGGTGCACGGAGAGAAGGATTCCACGATTGAGCTCAGCTACGCCAAATCCTTTGCGGAGCAGTTCAATATTCCGATCACAGTCATTCCCGGCGAAGAACACACACTGTCTGATTTTCCGGAAACGCCGGACCGGGTTGCAGATCTGGCCATTGCCTTTTACCGCGCCGGCATCTGAGCGCCGGAACGCCGGCATCTGCATGCTTTGAGCACCGGCATTCTGCGGCGGCCCCGGGATTCCGGCGGTTTCGCAGCGCCTATTGAAAACACGGCGGGCTGCCCGTCAGAGCACATTTCTATGCGCTCTTTCGCGGCAGCCCGCCTTTCTTACCGGATTATTCTGTTTTTGCTGCCGGCATCGCCGGCGGAATCATTAATAGTTTTCCGCGTCGATTTCGAAATAGCTCTGCGGATGGTCGCAGACCGGACATACTTCCGGCGCCTCGGTGCCCACAACGATGTGGCCGCAGTTGCGGCACTTCCATACCTTGACTTCACTCTTGCGGAAGACTTCCTGCATTTCCACATTCTTCAGCAGAGCCAGATACCGTTCTTCATGATGCTTTTCGATCTCGCCCACCATGCGGAATTTGGCGGCCAGTTCCGGGAAGCCTTCTTCTTCAGCCGTCTTCGCAAAGCCTTCATACATGTCGGTCCATTCATAGTTCTCACCGTCTGCCGCCGCCTTGAGATTGGCTGCGGTATCACCGATGCCGTTCAGTTCCTTGAACCAGATTTTCGCATGTTCCTTTTCATTCTCCGCAGTTTCCAGGAACAGTGCCGCGATCTGCTCAAAGCCTTCCTTCTTCGCCTTGGACGCAAAATACGTATATTTGTTTCTGGCCTGGGATTCTCCGGCGAACGCCGCTTCCAGATTCTTTTCGGTCTGCGTGCCGGCATACGGATTTGCCGGTGCTTCTTCAGCGCCTTCCAGTTTCTGCAGCTTATCGCCCTTTGCCTTGCAAAGCGGACATACCGGTTCCTGTCCCGCTTCCACTTCAAATACTTCGCCGCAGACTAAGCACTTATACTTTTCCATGTTCTTTTCCTCCTTAAATGATACTGTTCCTGCCGGAACCGCCGCCTGTGCGCCGCCGGCTTCTGTACTGCCGCCCGGCACTGCCGGCTCCGACACTTCTCCCGCATGCGGGATCTTCGTGTATTTTGCAATGGATTCATCCAGCGTAATCAAATCCCGAACTGAAAGGTCATGCACCGAAGCATGGCCGGTGATCCTGGCAAACATTTCGAGTTCCTGTCCGGAAACGTTCAGGAAATTGGCCACCCGCTGCGCCGCAGCCTCTACATCCAGCCGGCTCCGGAGCTCCGGATTCTGCGTGGCAATGCCTACCGGACAATTGCCGCTTCCGCAGATACGGTACTGCTGGCAGGCCGCCGCGATCAGCGCTGCGCTGGCAATGGCCACCGCGTCTGCGCCCATAGCCAGTGCCTTGGCGAAATCCGACGAAACCCGCAGCCCGCCGGTGATGATCAGGTCAATATCCGCGCCCGCCTTGTCCAGATAGGCTCTGGCACGGGAAAGCGCAAATACGGTCGGCACCGTAGTGGATTCCCGCAGCAGGTACGGGCTGGAACCCGTTGCGCCACCTCTGCCGTCAATGGTAATGAAATCCGGTTCCGCAAAGACGCAGTGTTCCAGATCCTGTTCCAGCCGGCCCGCGGCGATCTTGAGGCCGATCGGCCGTCCGCCGGAGCGTTCCCGCAGCATATCCACCATGGCCTTCAGAGCTTCTTTGGACTGTATTTCCGGGAATTTGCTCGGCCTCTGTATATCCTGTCCCGGCTGCTTGCCCCGCAGTGCGGCGCGTTCCGGTGTCACCTTTTCACCCGGCAGATGTCCTCCCATCCCCGGTTTGGTGCCCTGTCCGATTTTGATTTCAATCGCGTCGGAAGTCTGCAGATTCTCGTCCGTTACACTGTATTTATTCGGAATATATTCGAATATATACTTGTACGAGGCTTCTTTTTCCTCCGGAAGGATGCCGCCTTCCCCGCTGCACATGGCGGTTTTGGCCATCGCACTGCCTTTCGCCAGCGCGACCTTGATTTCCCTTGACAATGCCCCGAAGGACATATGGGAAATGAACACCGGTTTTTCCAGCACCATCGGCTTCTTAGCATGTTTGCCGATCACGGTTCTGGTCACGACCGGATCCTCGTCATTCATCGGCGGCGGATTCAGCTGTGCGCCGAGAAACAGAATATCGTCCCAGCCGGGCATCGGCATCTGCGTACCCATCGCACCGTCCACTTTCCTGCCGGTCACCGCCATTTCATGGATCTCCGCCATATACCGCGCAGTACTGTCTGTACGGGCAAAAAGCGGATCGTAGGCCAGGTTCAGGAGCCCGCCTACGGCAGCGTCCCCTTCAGCCAGTGTGTTTCCCGAGGCCGGTCCGGCTGGCGCCGCTTTCCCGGCAGTTTCCCCGATCTTTTCAAATTTTGAGATCGGCTGCTTACACACCGGACAGGCATCCAGATCCGAAAGACTTCTGCCTTCCTTTTCCTCATCAAAGATATAACCGCAGACACTGCATTTATAGATTGCCATCTGTCCACCCCCTTTAAAAACACGGTTTTATACTGTTACGGGCTGCCCCGCAGAGTTTTTTATTATACCGCAGGCTCGCCTTCACTGCGCCACAGGAAGGTCACGATCTGTCCCCGTGTGCAATCGCGACCCGGTGCGAAGGAATCATCACTGACACCTTTGGTCACGCCTGCGTGATATGCCCAGAGCACCGGTTCATAGTAATAGGCTTTCTCATTGACGTCTTCGAACGGATTTGCAATCGACGGCACGGCCGCGTCATCCTTATACCGGAACAGGAAGGTTGCCGTCTGCCCTCTGGTCACGGTACCCTCCGGCTCGAAGGTCGTATCCGACATACCATTGGTAATCTTATTTTCCACGGCCCAGAGCACAGCTTTATAATAGTATGCGTCCTCCTGCACATCCTCAAACGGATTTTCCTGGCTGGACGGTTCCGGCTGTCCCGCCGTCCGCCAGAGGAAGGTTACCATCTGCGCGCGGGTACAGGAGTCTTCCGGCGAGAAGGTCGTATCGCTGGTGCCGGCGGTAATGCCTTTCTGCACCGCCCAGAGCACAGCGTTGTAATAATACTGTCCCGACCGGATATCCCGGAACCCTCTGGCTCCTGTCAGGCCGGTATTGTCGTACGCGCTCTCCGTTCCGTCCGCAAATACCGCGCTGACGGTGTAGCCGTACATCTGGCCCATTTCCCCGGAAGCATCCGCATAAGAGGTGTCTTTGACATTATCCGCTATCAGGCGGTACGGTTCATCGTCATAGTAATTGTCTTCCGTGACAAAACGGCGGTAAACCCTGTAGCCTGCAGCATCCGGCACCGCATTCCAGTGAAGGGTGACATTATTCATCGACGGATCGAGCCCGGCCAGCTCCGGCGCGTCATTTTCCTTTTCCTCCAGCGTCAGTATATACGGTGTCCCGAAATCGGTATCCTGTACAACATATTCATCGTGGAACAGCTTCAGGCTGATAAAGTACGTTCCCTTTGCCAGAACGCATTCCAGATCGTTATGCGGTGCCAGGTAGCCATCCAGATTGGACAGCAGTTTGGAACCGTAGTAAGGGGTGCCGCCCTCTTTGAAAATCGTGATTTCCGTGTACCCGACATTATCATTGTAGTCACTGAGCGCAAAACGGATTTTCGCAGTGCGGTCCAGCACCAGCCGGTATTCCTCATACGTGTTGCCCGGATCGGCACTGCCGAGCGGCGACAGGCAGGACAGCGCCTGTACGCCATGATACGACTCGTTGAGATCGACATCCACAGCGTCCCGGAACCGGTCGCCGTTCTGTTTGCCCTCGGCGACATCCTCCAGCTCCGTCGCGTTTAATGTAACTGTATAGTTGTACGACAGATAAGCCGTGTCGTTTCCTGTAGCGGCATTATAATAGATAACGTTGCCGTTTTTGTCCGTGCCCCGTGTGGCAATATTTTCCTGCGCCATAACCTGGACATAATAGGTAGCGGCATTCAGGCAGATTTTCTGGCTGGTGCCGAAATCCATGAAGTAGGTGCGCAGCGACGTGGCATCAAAAGTATAGCCGTCCCGCTCCCGGACGATCTGCACACCGGTCCCGGTACTCGGGCCGCCGCCGGTGCCGTATCCCAGCGGAGTGAGGTCCACTTCATTAACGCCCTGTCCCGTACTGCTGAGATCCAGACAGATGCTCTTTCCTTCCGGAACAGTAAACTTATAATAATCCGATTTCGACGGCGAGGTCAGCGTGCCGGTCAGCTGCACCGGACCGCCGCCGGGTTCCAGCGCAACAGCCTCCGCCTCCGGATAGCCTCCGTCAACCGCCTCTTCCGCGAACGCCAGGGCACCAAACTGCGGTACCATCGCGATCACCATGGCCAGGCTCATGACCAGAATCAGACACTTTTTCAGATATTGTTTGCTCATCTCATCTCTCCCTTCTATTTCTAATGCGCGCGTCCGCAAGTTCTAATGCGCGTCCGCATGGCGCGCTGCCCCGGGCGCTTCGGCCATATTTTCTGTAACGATAATTGGGAAAATCAATATCTAATTACAGGATACCTCATTTTCATACAGGAATCAAAAGGTATTCTTTTTATATGTGAGTATGCAAAAAAGCCGCCCGGAACGGCCTGTGCCGCTTCGGACAGCTTTCTTTATTTTTTATATTCAGGTGTTAATGTTCCGGCCGGGCGGTTCGCCCGGCTGATTATCTTTTCTTTCCCGCTCTTTTTCCGTGGCGTGCTGCATAATCCTTCCGGATTGGTTCAAACAGCTCACCCCGGTCGAGTATCTGCGTCATCTCAGGCGCCGAGCCCGCCTGTCTGACGTTACTCACAATGTTCGATACCGTCCCGTAATTCAGCGCCTGTCCGGCGCTGTCATTCTCGAAAGTCACCGCCCGGCTGGAAGAAATGCCGAATTTTGCCGCTTCTGCCACCGCATCCATATTGGCGCCCAGGAACAGAAATTCCCAGTTATACTTCTCTTTTTCCTTTTCGATCATACGGCGCACATCCTGATAGCTGTATCTGTGGCTTGCGTTCTCCATCCCGTCCGTGGTAATGACAAACAAAGTCTTTTCCGGCCGGTCTTCTTCTCTGGCATACCGGTGTATTGTCGCCGTATGATGAATGGCCTCACCCACCGTGTCCAGCAGTGCCGTACAGCCGCGCACATAATACTGTTTGTCGGTCATCGGTTCTACTTTCCGGATCGGAACCCTGTCGTACAGCGTTTCACTTGTATCATCAAATAAAATGACGGATACAATTGCTTCGCCGTCTTCTTTTTTCTGTTTTTCGATCATGCTGTTGAATCCGCCGATTGTATCGGCTTCCAGCCCGCACATGGACCCGCTGCGGTCCAGAATCATTACCAGCTCTGTCAATCC
Organism: Bacillota bacterium; assembly: GCA_017534025.1. GTDB lineage: Bacteria > Bacillota > Clostridia > Peptostreptococcales > Anaerovoracaceae > RUG708. Next base: position 5,242 of record JAFWDF010000055.1, on the reverse strand, counting down.
TTTTCTCATCGTCGACTCCTCCTTAAACTCGCGCAAAGGCGCTCTCTATACATTCCGGGCGCATAATGCCTTTCCGATACTGTGTAAATACGTTTTACATTTCGGAGCGCATACTGCCTGCTGATACCGCGTAAATCGTCTTCCGATTTCCTGAGTTTAGGATATACTGCCTGCCGCTGTGTGTGGTCGCTTTGCAGGCGACAAATCGTAACGAATCGTAATGGGGCGGATCCCGGCCCGTGGCTCTGCCTCTGTGAACGCAAAGAAGCGCGCCGGCTTCCGCCGGCGCGCCTCATTCCAGCCCTTACTGCCCGAGCAGAGGCTGGTCATAATCAAACAGTATGGCATTAACAGTAATCAGATCGTAAATCTTATTCTCGATGCAATATTCAATGATAATGTCAAACAAACTGGCATCCGACAGTGCTATGCCGGCACGCCCTATTAAATCCACGGTTTCATCCAGATTCAATTGCAGCGCCATGGCCAGTGCCAGTGCCGTCTGCTTCTTCGGACGGTAGGCCGCATTGCTTCGAATTTTCGAGAACAGCCGGCGGTCGATATTGGCCCTTTTATAGACCTCCGCATCCGTATAGCCGTTTTCATCTATGTGCCGAAGCAGGCACTGCTGATAGCTCTCTCCTACCTGTGATCTTAAATCAGAAAGCTTTCTTCCGGCCGCTTTCCAGTTCCCGGAAGGCGCCGGCGCAGCCGTTTTTGCAGGCGAAAACGGCACCTTTCCAGCTGGATCTGCAGGTTTTGCCAGAGCCGGTTTCTGTGGCGAATCCGGCCGGATTTCCCAATCCGGAGGAGCTGCATCTGCCTCGAACAAATATTCCGTTTTATCCGCCGTGATATTTTCCGGAAAATCCGGTTCTTCATCCAAAGATATAGACTCTTCCGGCGCGGCTTCTTCCTCCTGACGCCACTGTCCGGCGTCCATCGACATTGCCGGCGCAGGCATTTCCGGCCTCGACAGTTCTGCCTGTTCCGTATCTCCAGAATAATACCCGCCGTATTCCTCTTTCCGTTTTTCAGAAATATAGTTTTCGTCAATATACGCCTTCACCGGCCCGGTCAGTTCTTCCGACAGCGCGAAAGCCTCCCGGTTAAACACGGCCAGGATGACATGCATCTCCTGTTCCGCGTCGTCCTCATTCAAAAATGCCCGGATCTCCCGGAGCGCGATTTCCAGCGCCTTGTCCTTCGGAAAATGATAATTCCCCGCCGCAATCAATGGAAATGCGATGCTGCGGCATCCCAGCTGCCTGGCCAGCAGAAGTGATTTCCGGTAGCAGGACGCCAGCTCCCGGTACTCCTGTCCGGTACCCCCGCGCCAGGCCGGTCCCACGGTATGAATAATGTGTCTGGCCGGCAGTCCGAAGGCATTCGTCGCAACGGCCTCGCCCACAGCGATCCGCCCGATCTTCCGGCGTGCCCGCAGAAGCCTTTTATAGCCTGCCGCGCGATATATCCCCTGGTCCGTTCCTCTTCCGGCAACCGGTTCCGGATTGGCGGTATTGACAATCGCGTCCGCATGAATTCTCGTAATGTCTTCTCGAATAATAGTAAACGGCATCGTTCGCTGCTTCCCTATCCTTTCAGGCTGTTTTCATATAATTCCTCGAGCTCATGAATGATGGTATCCTGCGCGTACTGCGTCCGTGCATACCGGGCAATCTCCCGGCGCCATTCCGCAAATGCCTCACCCTTTTTCCGTTCCAGGGTCCGGAGTATGCCGGCCGCCAGATCCTGCGGATCCTCAGCCCGGACCAGTGCGCCGACATCTTCATTGACAAAATCCGGAAGTCCGCCGGAATTCGTTGCAATGACCGGGATCCCGCATGCCATGGCTTCCAGCGCCACCAGCCCGAAGGCTTCCCGACGGGACGGCACCACGCTGACATCCGCTATATTGTACAGGCGGCGCAGGGATTCCTGGTCCACATTGCCAAGGAACCGCACCGAATGAAGGCCCAGATCTTCAGCCATATTTTCCAGCATCGCCCGCTCTTCACCATCCCCGACGATCAGCGTCATCGTCTCCGGCTTCTCGTTTTCATAAAGCTGAATCGCCTGCAGCAGAACATCCACCGCCTTCATATGGGTCAGTTTCCCGGCAAAAATTACAATATTTTTCCCGGCATATTCTTCCTCCTGAACCCCATACAGCCCCAGAATCTCACTGCGGACCAGGTCTTCCTGATAAAAGACCGCCGGATCATATCCGTTCCGCATCATGACAACTTTATCGCTGCAATCCGGATACCGTTCTTCCAGAAGCACACAATTATCCTTGGAAATGGAAATTACTGCTTTACAGGTGTCCATGGCCCGCTGCGCAAAATGCCGGTACTCCGGCCACTGATCAAAGCCCATCAGATCCGTGCCGTGTGCTGTCAGTACCAGCGGAATCCCCCTGCCGACCGCCAGCGAGGACAGGATCCAGACATGCTGCCCGTGGATCACATCCGGCCGATTCCGCGCAATCTCCTCATCCAGTGCGCTCTCAAAAGCATTAATATACATCTGGAACTCCGCTTCGTTCAGGTCCCCGAACGTCACGGTGCTCCGGGGGTGAGTCGTGAAACACGGGAAATTGAACGGCAGCGCCCCGGCCGGCGCGGCGGACCCGTCTTCCGGCGTGAAATACACAGGATGCAGGCGAACGCCCGGAACATTATCATACCCTTCTGTATTCTCCGGCAGAAGAATTGTCACCTCATGACCCCGTTCCGCCAGATGAACTGCCAGATTCTTTGTATAAGTTCCACTGCCCGAACCCGCCAGCGGAAAATGGTTGATCAACAGAATATTCATGGTATTCTCCCGTTTTGAAATACTGCTTATGGACGAACTGCTTTATTTTTTATTTTACTATTCCCGGAATATATGTTTCAACATCTTTCTTCTGCGGCGCAGGATCATTATCATAATGCTTCCGCCCGCAGCGGATGGTTTTAAGTACACTGTACACAAGAGCAAAATAGTTTTATTTTGAAAATAATATGATAAAATGAGACGTCAGCAAAAAAAGCATTCAGGAAAGGAGTATGCTCTATGGATTTAAAATTAAAGGACAAAGTCGTTCTCGTTACCGGCGGAACCGGCGGGATCGGAACTGCTATCGTTAAGGCGTTCATCGGAGAAGGTGCCAAAGTGGCTTTCTCTTCCACCAGCCAGGCGAAAATTGACGCGCTGATCCCGACACTGGGCGCAGCAGAAGGACAGGTTGCCGGTTTTGTTGCCGACATGACCATCGAAGATAATATCAAAAAGTTCGTAGAAGATGCGAAGGCTCATTTCGGCACCATCGACATCGTCGTGCCGAACGCGGGTTATGAAGGACAGGCTCATCCGGTACAGGACATGACACTGGAACTGTTTGAAAAGACCTATCTCCTCAACGTATTCGCGGTTATGCTGCTGATGAAATACGCTGCACCGACGCTGATCGAAAAGCAGTCCGGCGCAGTCGTTGTCATTGCTTCCGCGGCTGCGTATGAGCCGACAGCAGGCAACAGTGCGTATGTATCTTCCAAGTACGCAGTAGCCGGTCTGACCAAGTGCGTTGCCATGGAACTCGGACCTGCCGGCATCCATGTAAACTACATCTGCCCGGGCCCTGTTGACACGCCGATGATGCTGCGCATCGAAAAGGATTTCTTCGGCGATTCCATGACCCACGAAGAAGCAATGGCCATGCTGGCCGGTCAGTACGCGATGGACAAGCGTTATGCGAAGCCGGAAGAAATCGCCAATGCGGTTCTCTACCTTGCTTCCGAGGTTTCCTCTCATACCGCCGGTATGGGCATGCACATCGACTCCAAGGTTGCCGCAGCCAACTAATTGACTGCCGGATCTGCCTTGCGGAACAATTAAACGATGACGATAAGCTGCTGCACCGCAAAAGCTGTGCAGCAGCTTTTTCTATGCGCCGGAAGCGTCGTTTCTTTTGCTTTCCTGTATCTCCACGATGGTCTTCTCGGTCATGACCATACCCGGAGAAGCGATCCGGCCCATATTCCGCATGGTTTCCTCGGGTGTGAAGCCATTAATGCCGTGCATGCTGTCCACCCATACGCCATGAAGTGCCAGATCCACACTCTCGAATGCGGCTGCGCAGGCCGCGATGCCTTTCATGGTGCAGCCCTGGTTGCCGCCGTCGCAGATCATGCCGGTGACGGACGAGGCCATGTTGTTCAGCACGCCGCATATGGCAGCATAATCCCCGCCCTTCAGCCAGCAGACCGCGGCCGCCATGGCGGAACCCGCCGCGATGCCGCATCCGCAGAAAGCGGACAGCCTTCCTGAATAATGCTTGATATACTCGCAGATCAGAAACGACAGCATGGTCGCCCGTAAGAGCTGTTCTTCCGGCAAATGACGGATCTGGCAGACTGCGTACAGAGGCAGCGTCGCTATGATGCCATGGGCGCCGGAGCCCGTAATGCTCATCGCCGGTTTATCCAGCCCGAGCACTCTGGATTCAATCGCTGCGTTGCACAGCAGAGAGGCCGTACGCGCCTCATCCTGCGAAATGATCTGTCCGCCGTTCATTTCCAGCAGACGGCGGGCAAAAACCGTCCGGGGATGATCGAGACCTTCCCGGAACAGTTCCAGATTCACCCGGTACGCGTCTTTTACAAAGCGGATTTCCTCCACGGGTACCGTATCGACATACTCCAGCATCTGCATCAGCGTGTACTTCCGGATCGGATGAGGTTCCTCTTCCCCGCCGGCCTCCGCGCAATCGTTCTCCCGCTCCGCCGCCGTCTCCAGCACCGTTTTCCCGTTAACCTTTATTTTTGTAATGTTCGTGTGCGCGTCCCGGATTGTCACCTCCACCCGGTCCTCTGCAGTTTCCATCTCTGCCCGGATCAGGATCCGGCTGCTGATGTCTTCCAGCAATACTTCAATCTTTCCTTCGTCCACCAGCTTCTGCGCCTGCAGAGAATCCGCCGGTTCAGCATCCGCCAGCGCTTCCAGCCCTTTTTCGGCGTTGCCCGCCACAAATCCGAGCGCCGCGGCACAGGCCGTTCCGTAATGGCCGGAATTCGGTATGCCGCAGGTAAAGGCATTTTTATACATCCCGCTGTTCAGAACCACACGGAGATGCTTCAGATCTCCTCCCGCATAAGAACGTGCTTTTGCCACGCAAAAGGCGATTGCGCCGGGTTCCGTCACGCCAAGGGCCGGTACCATATCCTCCCGGATCAGTTTCGTCAGTTCCTGCATATAT
>JAFWDF010000054.1 GCA_017534025.1 Bacillota bacterium | reverse complement strand
TTTCACCCCGCCTTATGAGACAAAGCAAAGTCTCCGGACCAGGCTTTCCGGCCTTTATAAGGAGGCCGTAGTCACGGCGGTGGAAGGAATCGGATGCTTCTGCTGCAAGAAGTAAAGGAGTTTCGGGGCATGAAAGAAAAAGACCTGCCGATCGACAGGACAAAACACAAGGTGTACTCAAAGAACGCCAAAAAGTGTGTGCAGAAGCTCCTGCACCGTTATTACGATGAAAAAATCGCTGTCAAGCTGTGGGAGAAGGTGCAGCTTCAGTACTGCGAATACTTAAAGGACGAGCCGGCGCTGAAGGACATGAAGATCACCGCCAGCATCTACGACCCGATCCTGATCTTTGCCTGGTACGCGGTCATTCCGGAAAAACCGCCCCTTGAAGAAGTGCAGCAGGACATCTATCAGAGTTTTTTCGGATCGTTTGACTTGATGGGCAAGGTGTTCGATCTGAACCGGAGGCCGGACAACAGGCTGGCCAGTAAGATTTTTAAAAAAGCCAACGATATCCGGGTCAGGGAGATCAAAATGTTCCCGGAGTCCTTCCGCATGGGCAGCAGCTCTTACGACAAAGAGAACGGCATCATCCGCTACAGCTTTACCCAGTGCCCCAATGCAGAGTTTGCCAGGCGCCATCACATGGAGGACGTGCTGCCGGTCTTTTGTAACTGCGACCATCTGGCCATGCAGGCGATCCACGCAGCGTTGATCCGGGAAGGCACCTGCGCAACTTCAAACTGCTGTGACTACTGCATTGTCGGAGATAAGAGCCCCATCGCGGAGCAGTATAAGCTTGTGACGGCAAAAAACGGTCTTCTTATTAGTGTGAGAAATGAATCAGGATGAACATGCTCCCACCGTAAAAAAGATGTTCCGCATCCCCCCTGGAATCATGCCGTCTATGCCTGCCTGAATTACACAGAATAATATTATTTCATCTTCTCCACCCACTCCTGCTCTTTGAATCCGGTCAGGACAAAATCATCCCCGACCACCAGCGGCCGCTTGACCAGCATACCGTTCGTGGCCAGCAGGGCGAGCTGTTCGTCTTCGCTCATATCCGGAAGCTTTTTGGACAGGCCCATCTCACGGTACGGAATACCGCTCGTGTTGAAAAAGCGCTTCAGCGGAAGACCGCTCTTTGCGTAATATTCCCGCAGGGTCTGTTCATCCGGATGATCGGTTTTAATGTCAATGACTTCGTGCTCGATGCCGTTTTCATCCAGCCATTTCAGGGCTTTTTTGCAGGTTGTACAACGGCTGTAGCAATATACTTTCAACATGTTCTTTCTCCTTTTTTCTCGCTTCGCTGCAGGACTTATTTTCTCTCGTCGTAGCAGGACTTATTTTCTTGTGCCGCCGCAGAACTTATACTCGCGGCCCGCAGCTGTTAATTGTCTTTCCCGGCCAGGAAGGCCTGGATGTCCGGAAGACGTCTCTCTGCTTCCGCCCGGCCGATTTCATACACACGTTTCAGCTCGTCCGGATTGTTTTCCGTGCGGCTGATACCCAGCGCTTCCGGCGGACGTACGACCAGTGACCGGCCGGACGCTTCACGCTCGTCGATCTCTACCATCTGCTCGTTATATACAATATGGCGCACTTCCATGGCATGAATCATGGCCGGATACCGGCGCATCGCCAGCCGGATGATCGGTAGAATCGAGCTCTTCTTTTTGCGATACCCCTTTGGCTGTGTCAATACGATGACATTTCTGTCATAACCGATGCTCTCCATAAATTTAAACGGTACGGAACACACCATTCCCCCGTCGAGCAGGTTATTGCTGCCGATCGTTACGACCCGGGACAGGACCGGCATGGATGCAGAGGCACGCATCCATTCAATGTCCTCAGGACCGCCGTCCTTACAGAGATGGAATACGGCTTTCCCTGTGTCGGCATCCGTCGCGCCGACATAGAATTTCATCGGATTGTTCCGGAATGTTTCTGTATCAAAGATGTCCAGACGTTCCGGCACTTCATGATAGCAGAAATCCGCTCCGTACAGGTCGCCGGTCTTAATCAGCGAACGGATGCTGCAGTAACGCGGATCCCTGCAGTATTTCATGTTATAACGTATCGGCCGGCCGATCTGACGGGACTTGTAATTGCAGCCGAATACCGCGCCGGCCGAGATGCCGGCGGATCCGTCAAATGTTACGTCATTTTCCAGCAGGACGTCCATCACGCCGCAGGTAAACATGCCCCGCATCGCGCCGCCCTCCATTATAAGACTTGTATTCAAATTAATCCTCCTGTCCGTTTGCCGTCAGAATGTCCCGGATTCCGGGAATGATTACAGTATGCGCAGCGGTTTCCACCGCAGGTAATCGCCGGAAACCAGCCGGTATATTCTTCCGCGGAACTCTCCCTGTATGCTGTCGTGGAACCGGTGCTCGCCATGACTGTGGGCGTAAATCACCTGCTCCGCGCCGTATTCTTCGGCCATATCCGTGAAGCCGCTGCGTTCTTCCAGAATGTTGGTAGGCGGATAATGGACAAACATGATGAACTTCTGGTACCCGTCTGCCCTCGCGGCTTCGAAGGATGTACGCAGCCGCTGCAGCTCCCGCTCCACCAGTTGTTTCGCGTGCGTTTCCTTTTCCTCGTCCCAGCCTGTGATGCGCCCGCGCTTGTCCAGAAAAAAAGGCCCTTCAAAGGTGAATCCCTTCGTACCTACCAGCGCGTACTCTTCGTAAGGAACATAATTATCCTGCAAAAATGTCAGCCGGGGCTGGTAAAGCGCATTCAGTTTTTCGGTTTTTCCGGCGTCCCAGAACATATCGTGGTTGCCTCTGGTCAGAACTTTTCGTCCAGGCAGATCACAGATGTACTGCAGATCCTGCTCGCATTCCGCCAGCTTTTTTCCCCAGCTGTGATCGCCGACCAGCACCAGTGTATCCTCATCCGCAATCATCTTTTCACAGTTTCTGCGGAATTTTTCCTCATGGTTTTTCCAGAGCCGGTCCTTCATCTGCCGCTGCGATTTCAATTCGGACTGAAAATGCAGATGCAAATCACCGATTGCATATAAACTCATTTGCTTCCACTCTCCCGATGGATCCCTGTCTTCCGGTCTTTAGCTGCTTCTATCATAGCATTAACAAACCCTCATCACAATAGAATCGGGGCTGTGAAACGGCACGGGATACAACCCGGCTTTCCACAGCCCCTTACATGATCATTAAAATTTGTCGTACGACCGGTTGTTATTCAGTCACTTCCACCGGACGGTATTCAAGCTGAATATCAATCAGCTTCATGTTGTCCTTATCATAAGTGAAAATGACCTGATCGCCTTCCTGCGGAACGTATCCGCCGGAAATCGCTGCTTCTGTGATGTCCAGTTTAATGATTGTGCCGCCTTCTACTTTCAGATTGCAGCTATCGTCGGTCCACGCTGCAACCTCGCCTTTCGCTTTAATAACGACCGGTGCCGGAGCAGGCCCGGCTTCCCCATCTTTGGCATCGGATTCGTCATCCGGTTTGGAATCATCCGGAGCGGTCTCTTCGTCTGCTGGTGCCGTATCTTCATCGGCCGGAGCCGTATCTTCTTCAGCCGGTGTAGTGTCTTCGCCTGCCGGTGCAGCCTCATCGCCGCCGGAAGTGTCGCCGGACGGTTCTGCGGATTCATCCGGTTTGGTCTCATCTTTCTTGTCAGAATCAGCCGGTTTTGCGGAATCTTCCTTCTTTGGCTCGTCCTTCTTAGCCTCGTCCTTTTTCGCTTCATCCTTCTTGATGGCGCTGTCCTTTGCTATATCCTTGGAACAGAAAATGGACATGGCAACCGGATTCTTGCCCAGCTCGCCGGTATAAGTAATGGTAGTGCGGTGGCCCGGTTTCAGGAAATCCGGATTCTGGATTTTTGTATCCTTGCCGAGATCGAAGGTATAGGCCTTCTTGGAAGCTCTGACTACGATATTCTTATTGGAAACCTTTTCGATGATCCCGTCCAGAACATAGTATTTCTTCTGCTGCTGCCGCTTGATTTTTACGGAAACGGCAACCGGGTCCGAACCGACAGAGCCGGTATAAATCAGTGTGACTTCATCGCCGATCTGCATTTTGGTATCATCGCCGCTGTAAGTCGTGTCCGAATTAATATGGAATCTGGCAGCATGCGCGGAGTCAATACTGATCACAACGCTGGTAGCCCCTACTTCGGAAACCGTTCCGTGAATACTTTTCTGTTCGATTTCCTGTTTCTCTTTTACTACAACGATGCTGACAGCCTTCGGATTTTCACTGATATTGCCCTCGTAAGTGACCGTAACCGTATCGCCCTTGGACAGATCTCCTACTATCTTCGTTGCTTCATCATAAAGGAACACCGCGGTCAGGCTCTGGGACTGCACCGTCAGATAGGTTTTTTCCAGCTCTGTCACCTCACCGCCAAATACCAGTGCCGATTCTTTATGCTGAACCAGGCGGACGGTATCCGCTATAAAAGCATCTTCCCCTTTGTGGTAACTTGCTTCCACAATATCACCTACGCAGAGTTCCGCCTGATCATTGAGCTCGTATACGGTTGTATCGGTTGTTTCAAACAACATTGTTTCCGTGTCGCCTCTGACGACAATTGTGTTCCCCTGCGCGTCAACCAGAACGCCTGTGAAAATCTCATCGGCTTCGGCCTTATCCGGGCCGCATCCTATCACAGCGCCGATCATCGTCATTAACATCATGATCACAAGAATAATACTGAGATTTTTTTTCATTAAAATAATCACCTCCGGCTCGTTATAATAACGCAGAATGATTCGGGCAAACGTACCTCCTGTTAATTAATTGCTTGCTAATAATTATTATAACAATAATTATGGATGCGTTCAAGTACGGCGGCGCATTTTCAATACTTATTCCGGATGGCGTGCCGGTCAGGAGCCCGCAAAGAACTGGCCGAATGACCAGATCGGCGGTCCGCTCAGGAGCCGGTCCGCGTTCGTTCCTGACTCTGATAAAACAGTATCCCGCAAAGTACAATGACCGCGCCGATCAGAGCCGGTTTTCCCAGATGCTCTCCGTAGAAAACCGCTACCAGCACCGGATTCAGAATCGGTTCCATCGCATTGATGACCGAGGAAGTGACCGGATCTGTGTATTTTGTTCCAATTGAAAAGAGGATGTAGGCCAGGCCGACCTGCACGGTTCCGAGGAGAATAATGCAGCCCCAGATACGGGCGTCAAAGACGGTTTCCCGCATTACCATCGGGAAAAACACCAGTCCGCATGAAAGCTGCCCGAAAAACATCGAGGAAAGCGCGTCTCCCTCCTCAAACTGATTCAGCATGAATACGCCGGCATAACAGATGCCGGCCAGAAGTGCAAACAGATCCCCCATCAGCCCGCCAGCCGAAAGGCTGTCCACAAAAAAGCAGGCAATTCCGATCAGAACCGTCACGATGGTAATGATCTCGACTTTCCCGGGCCGGACTCCAAACAGGACGGCCAGCAGAATAATGATCCAGATCGGTGCGGTATACTGCAGCAGAATCGCATTTCCGGCGGTCGTCAGCTTATTGGCAATAGTGAAAAAGGTGGTCACGCCGGCCATGCAGAGAGCGCCTACAAAAACAATCCGGTTGAATTTCAGCGGATGTTTTGTGATAATGAGATAAAGCCCGATGACCAGGCCCGCGATCAGTGTCCGTGCGCCGTTAATGGCCAGCGGGTTCCATGGAATCAGTTTAATGAGCAGGCCCCCGGTGGAAAAGCAGATAGAAGCAGCCACCATGGCCAGAATGCCGGTCCGCCGCTTATTATGCAGGCCGGAGGCTTTGGCGTTGTTAAGCGCTCCGGTCGCTTCGATGTTAGTTTGCGCTCCGGTCGCTTTGGTATTTAAATCAGTCATTTTGTAAGGAGGTTCCTCTTGAAATCATTTGTGGAATATCGCGTGCCGCTGGCAGATCTGGACGGCATGCGCACCGTATATCATCCCAACTTCATAAAATATTTCGACATGGCAAGAACAAAACTGTTCCGCGAAGCCGGCCTGCCGATGGAACGCTGGGAAAAAAGCGGAGTTTTGCTCCCGGTGGTTGCCTGCAGCTGCGATTACAAAGCACCGGCCCTGTTCGATGATCACCTGCGGATTACTGCGGAAATCGCCGGCATTCGCGGCAAAGTCATTACCGTAAAGCAGACGATTGAAACCCTTGCAGCGGGAAATCTTACATCCGGCGACCACGCGTCCGGCAATGTGATCGCCACCGGCCAGGTGATACTGGTTTCCTGTGATCAGGACAAGACACCGATTCTGCTCGAAGAGCGGTTCCCTGAGCTTTATCGGACATTGCTTTCAGATTAATGTCAGAAGGACTGAGGAAGAAAATATTGCTGGCGGGTCAAACCATTAACACCTGCTGCCAGCCGGACCATTAACATAAAACTATACGATAAATCCGCCGTCGCAGGTCAGGACCTGGCCCGTAATAAACGAAGCTTCTTCCGAAGCCAGAAAAGATACTGCTGCTGCAATATCCTCTGTTCTGCCCAACCGGCGCAGCGGCGTTTCGTCAGCCAGGGTGTCCTTGACTCCTGGCGGCAGTTCATCCAGCATATCGGTATCAATCACACCCGGTGCTATGCAGTTCACACGGATTCCGGTCGGCGCCAGCTCATTGGCAAGGGATCTGGTAAAACCGATCAGTGCAGCCTTCGTCGCGGAATAAGCACTTTCACAGGAAGCGCCGCGCAGTCCCCACATCGATGAGATGGTAATGATACAGCCGCGGTGTTCATGAAGCATATTCGGCAGCGCGCACTGCACAGTATGAAATGCGCCGTCCACATTTACAGCGAAAAAGCGCTTCCAGCGCTCTTCTGTCAGATCCTGAATCTGTGCCTGCCCGGCAATGCCGGCGTTGCTGACCAGCAGAGAAATCTCGCCCAACTGGTCTCTTGCCGCCTGAAACATTGCTTCCACCTGCCGGCGGTCCGACACATCGGCCTGCACGGCGATGCCCCGTCTTCCCAGCGAATGAATCATTTGCAGCACTTCCTGCGCCTTATCCTGCCGTTCCAGATAATTCACTACAATATCATAGCCGTCCTGAGCCAGGCGCATAGCGACAGACGCGCCTATTCCCCGGGAGGAACCGGTAATTAATGCTATTTTTCCATTCATTTGAATTTATTCTCCTGCTGATAATGTTTGTTTGTGCCGCGTCGACAACTATGTCTGTGCCACGCCAGGCAAGGTTTTTCCAGTCCGAAGATTGGAATTAAGAATAGCCGGCGCGGTTGACCCGGGTGTCGGTTGTTGGACAATTTCGATTTAAACCGAGGCGGTTGTCCACCCCAGTGGACAAAACCATTAATAATATCCCGATTTGTCCACCAATCCTTGGTGCAATCAAGAATTTTCAGTTCCAAATCCCTGCTTGCTCTGCATCCGGTAAACCGGCAGGGCGATAAAGGAAATTGCGGCCGCCGCGAGATACATTACATGAAAACCTGCGCCCGATACGATCAGGCCCAGTATGGCCGGACTGACTCCCACGCCCAGGTCGCAGCAGGCCCAGTAGGTCGCTACCGCAAAGGAACGCCGTTCGTTCGAGACATGTCTGTTTGCAATGACATTTAAGGTGGAATTCATCGTTCCGTATCCGAGGGCACTTCCGGCCGCACCAAGAACAACTGTAGCCATACAAGGGAAAAGGGCGAGCAGAATCAGAGCAATGACCTGAAAGATGAAACACGGATAACAAACGGCGTCATCTCCGAATCGATCCTGAATAATACCGGCTGCCGGCCGTGAAAAAAGAATCACCAGTGCGTAAATCAGGAAAAAGGCGGAAAATTGTTTGGCCATATCCAGTTCCGCGGCGTATAGACGATAAAAGGAAAGAAGGGAGGCGTATCCGACCGAAAGGAATAAAATGCACAGAGAAACCGGTACCGCGTCCTTTTCAATAAAGCGGGAAATGCCACGGGCCGCCGGCTCCGGATCGCACTTCGGCAAATCACGGGCTGCCGGCTCCACATCTTCCACGGACAATGTCCCGGCTTCCGGCTCCGATTCTTCCCCGCGCGGCATTTCCCGGTTCGGCTGCATTACCGGTTCAATTGCCTTTGTATCGACGAGCAGCATGAACACGGCTGCGGCAAGAGAAAGAAGGGATGCAGCCGCAAAGCTGCCGGTTCCGCCAAAATGATCATAGATCAGACCGCCGGCAAACGGGCCGACGGCGATCCCTAATGATGTAGATAGCATGAAATAGCCTGCCGCTTCTCCGTACCGGCTCTTTGGAAGACTGGCCATGCCGATGACCATGACCGCATTGGCACCGGCGCCGAATCCCAGTCCGTGAATAAAACGGACCAGAAGCAGCATCGCAATATTATTCGATACAAAATAAAATACACATGCGACAAAATGGAGCGTAAGAAATGCCACGGCTACTTTTTTCCAGCCGTATCTGGCCATCAGGGATGCCGATCCCAGTCGGGAGAACAACCCGCCAAACACATAGATGCCGGACACCATGCCGCCGATGGCTGCGGAAACCCCGAACGCCGTTACATATTCAGTTATGGTCGTCATCAGCATATACATAACCAGCGCAATGGAAAACTGCGCCAGAAAAGTACAGCAGAAATTTTTCGTTATAATGCGTTCTTTCATATTATGCTTCTGTTCCGGCGCCGGCGTTCTCAGTAATGTTGTCATCTGTTTCGGTTTCCGCCGCTACCGCCTCAATCTCGCTGCCCGCTTCTTCCATTGCAGCCGGCGGAGCTTCCGCCTCGTCCTCGCTGCCCGCATCATTCAGCGCAGCCAGTGGCGCCGTGCTGCGGATCATTTCGGCTGCGCCGGCGCTGCCCAGTTCCGCCGCTGCTTTCAGAAAACGGTAACTTTCATGCAGTATTTCTTCGGTGCCCGCTGAGCCAAAAAGCTTCAATCCGATATAATAAAGGTCATCTGCGTCGCACTCTGTCATGGCTTTTTCCAGTACGTCAACCGCGTCCTTCTCCCTGTTCGCAGCGTTATACCAGCGGTAGGCCTCATAATGATCCTTTTCCACGCCTTTTCCCGTTTCAAAGAAGGCTGCCAGCAGCGGTGCCAGCGACAAATCGCCCCGGTCCACCGCAGTCCGCAGGAATTTCACCGCCCGGGAGTAATCCTTAGGCAGATCTGTCCCGGACGCAAACTTCATGCCAATTTCGCGGATCATGGCGATATCCTCCCCTTCGAGGATCCGTTTTTCCAGAGCCGTGTAAGACGCCTTACTTTCACACCGGTCATACCATTTCAGAGCTTCCGCAAGATTAATATCCTTTCCGTCTCCTGCCAGGCCGTATTCGTAGACCTCACCCATATGCTGCACGGCGCGCTGCACGCCTGCTTCCGCCGCCAGAGTATACAGTCTTTTGGCTTTTGCCGCATCCTGAGGGAGTCCCCGGCCGTGCTCATACATGTAGCCAAGATTATTGACCGCCTTCATACTCCCTTTTTTCGCAGCTAAATGGTAAAGCCGCACACTTTCCAGACTGTCCTGCAGTACGCCTTTTCCGAGATCATACAGTGTTCCCAGCAGATTGGCTGCCGGCACATCGCCTCCGGCCATCGCTTTTTTATACCATTCCGCCGCTTTGGCGTCATTCTGTGCTACACCATTACCATCCTGATACAGGCGTCCAAGCTTTCTCGCCGCTCCGGGATGCCCGTCTTCCGCCGCCAGCCGCAGATTCTTCACCGCCGCTCTATAATCCGGTTTGCCGTCCTCCGGGTGCAGATATTCCAGGCCGTACTGATATAACTTCTCGCCTTCTGCCTTCCGTTCCTCCGGGGACAGTTGCGCAAGCCGCGCCCGGTGCTTCCCGATTTCCCTGTTCTTCATCCTTGACAATAAACCCATGTCGTCTCTCCAATAAATTCGCCAATATTCTTAATGATAATGCTGATGTTAATACTAATGATAATGATAATGTTAATGTTATTGCTAAAGTTAATGTTATTGTTTCTGTTCCGCTTCTTTTTTCCGCTGATCCAGATAAGCCTCGGTCTGCCTTGCCCAGGAATATGCATTCATATATTCCCCGTGATACGCTTTGATGGCCTTCTCATCGCCGTCAATGAAACGGTAGAAATCACAGGAAATA
>JAFWDF010000053.1 GCA_017534025.1 Bacillota bacterium | reverse complement strand
TGTGTGGCGGTGTAGCTTAGTTGGCTAGAGCGTCCGGTTCATACCCGGAAGGTCGGTGGTTCGACTCCACTCGCCGCTACCAAAGTGGGCGCTTAGCTCAGCTGGGAGAGCACCTGCCTTACAAGCAGGGGGTCACAGGTTCGAGCCCTGTAGCGCCCACCAAAAACAATCGCGGTCCGGTAGTTCAGTTGGTTAGAATGCCAGCCTGTCACGCTGGAGGTCGACGGTTCGAGCCCGTTCCGGATCGCCAGTTTTAATAATTAAATATGCGGAAGTGGCTCAGGGGTAGAGCATCGCCTTGCCAAGGCGAGGGTCGCGAGTTCGAATCTCGTCTTCCGCTCCATTTTGCCCAGATAGCTCAGTAGGTAGAGCAGGGGACTGAAAATCCCCGTGTCCTTGGTTCGATTCCGAGTTTGGGCACCAAAACAGACTGCTTGGATTCCAGGCAGTCTTTTTTTCTATATGCAGCGACCGTGCGGAACAGCATCGGCAGCCGGCAGTTTGCCTGCTGCCTGCCGGTGAACAGGGAGAATCTATTATGCCGGATCAGAATAAAGCGCCGCTGGCAGAAGCGGTTGAGAAACATCATCAGGCAGGTTTTATATCGTTTCACATGCCCGGGCATAAGGGATGCGCGGAGCAGTATCCGCATGCCGAACAGCTGCTGGGACAGGCGGTATTCGATTCCGATCTGACAGAACTTGCCGGGCTGGATGCACTGCACGCACCGGCCGGTGTCATCCAGGAAGCGGAGCAGCTCGCTGCGGATCTGTTCGGCGCGGAACGGTCATGGTTTCTGGTAAATGGCACCACTTCCGGCATCGTTGCGGCACTGGCCGCTGCCGGTAATGCAGACGGCGTCATTCTCGCGGAGCGCGCCTGCCATTCCTCCGTCACATCCGGCTTTGTTTTATCCGGCGCGACCCCTTATTACCTGGAAGAACAGTATGATGAAGAGGCAGGTATAATGGCCGGCGTTTCGACGGAAACTCTGGAGTATGCGTTTGCGAATTGTTCCGGCGTACAGGCGGTCGTACTGACGCATCCTTCGTATTACGGCACATACAGTGATCTGCGCGGCATTGTCAGAATAGCGCATGCACACGGGGTGCCGGTCATTGTGGATGAAGCGCACGGTGCGCAGCTCATGTTTACGGGGCAGGGAATTCCGTCTGCCATGGAATGCGGCGCGGACATTGCCATTCAGAGTACGCACAAAATGCTGGGCAGCCTGACACAGACGGCCATGCTTCATCTGCAGGGCAGTCTGATTGATGCACGCAGACTGCAGCACTGTATTAATATGGTCACCTCCACGAGTCCGTCCTATCCGCTGATGATTTCGCTGGACAGTACCAGGAAGCGGATGGCTGCAGAAGGCCGGCAGGTCTGGGATGCCAACAGACGGAGGGCGGAACAGGCGGAACAGGCAATCCGCCGCATTCCGGGAATGCGATGCACGACCGGGTTCCGCGGAGCGGACGGGTCTGTCCGCAGCATAGAAAAGAGCAGGCTTCTGATTGATGCGCTGCCACTGGGGCTTTCGGGTACGGAACTGGAAGCCATCCTTCGGGAGCAGTTCCGGATCGAAGCGGAATTTTCGGATTCCATGCGGGTGATCCTGCTGCTGGGCAGCGGGACCTCCGATGAACATATGGCGCGCCTGATACAGGCACTGGAGTCGATTTCGGCCGGCAGAGCGGCGGACGGCAGCTCCGGAAGGGAGGCTGCACTCCGGAAGAGCGCCGGTGAACTGTTCCGTCTGCCTGTATACGTGGAAATAACTCCGCGGGACGCAGTGACTGCGCCGCTGGAAATCCTGCATCCGGAGGAGGCGGAAGGAGCGGTATCCGCCGCGGACGTAGCGGTATATCCGCCGGGCATACCTGTTTTACGTCCCGGAGAACGGATTACACGGGACATTCTGGATTATATTCTGCGGGCAAAAGAGGCCGGCCTTTCCGTGCACGGTCTCATAGAAAGTGAGTCCGGATTTCTTCTTGCGACTGCCCAGGACCGGCAGAAAGCAATGATATGGAACGGTTATTTTTGATAGTTCAGACAGAATTGCTGAGGAGACTGGAAAATGGCACAGCTGTTTTTTCGTTATAGTACGATGAATGCCGGGAAAAGCATTGAATTAATCAAAGTGGCATACAATTATGAGGAGCGGGGGAAGCACGTTCTGGTTCTCACATCCGGACTGGACGACCGGTATGGAAAAGGCGTGGTGCGTTCCCGCATCGGTCTTTCCCGGGAGGCCGTGGCGGTGGAAGAGGATACCGATATTCTGGATGTCTTCATGATGGAAAATTATCGGCAGCGCATCGATTGCGTGCTGGTGGATGAAGCACAGTTTCTGAAGCGCCACCATGTAGAGGAGCTGGTGGAAGTAGTGGACAGCTTCGACTGTCCGGTCATCTGCTACGGACTGAAAAATGATTTTTCCAATCAGCTGTTTGAAGGATCCTATTATCTTCTGGTCTACGCGGATAAGATTGAGGAAATCAAAACGATCTGCTGGTGCGGGCGCAAGGCAACCATGGTCGCCAGAGTCGTGGACGGGAGAATCGTCCGGACCGGCGACCAGATCATGATTGGCGGAGAGGAAATGTATGTTTCTCTCTGTCGGAAACATTATAATGAAGGAAGAATCAACGGGGATTTCTGATCCCGGCGGCGCGGCAGCCCTGTATACTGCCGCGCTTTTTTAATTCTTTATTGATTCCGTTCAGAATATACCGTTTGTCCGCTGCCCACAGCGGTGCCCGCAGCATCCCCTGCGGAGCGTCTCCGGTCAGGCGGTGAATGGTAATGTCTTCCGGAATCAGCTCCAGCGCGTCAACGGCCCATTGGATGTATTCCTCCCGTTCCGGCAGCGGCACTTCCCCGTTCAGATACAGCCGGTCCATGGGCGTGCCTTTGAGAATATTCAGCAGGTGGATCTTGATGCCGAAGATTTCTTCCCGGCATACATACCGGACGCTGTTCATCATATCTTCACGGGATTCTCCCGGCAGGCCGAACATGAGATGGGTGACTACCCGAATGCCGCTTTCCAGCAGCTGGCTGACACAGCGGTCGTATTCTTCCAGCGTGCAGCAGCGGTTAATCCGTTCCGCTGTCTGCGGATGGGAGGTCTGTAGGCCGAGCTCGATCCAGAGAAAGGTCTGTGCATTGATTTCCCGCAGCAGCTCAAGCACATCCGGCCCGATGCAGTCCGGGCGGGTGGCAATGGCAAGGCCGACGCATTTCGGGTGGGAAAGCGCGTTGTAATATAGCCGGCGGAGCTGTTCAACCGGCGCATAGGTGTTGGTAAAATTCTGAAAGTAGGCAAGGCAGAGGGGATCACTCCATTTTTCAGAAATAAATTCCAGCTGTGAACTGATCTGCTGCACAGGCGGAGCGATTTCGCCGGAGCCGTCGGCGTGTTCTTTGACGGGAATGATCATGCGGCCGTCTTCGGAAAGCCCGGTGTGTACGATGCCTGCGTATTCGCCGGATCCTTCGCCGGAGCAGAAGGTGCAGCCGCCCCATCCTCTGGTGCCGTCCCGGTTCGGACAGGTAAAACCTGCGTCGATCGCGGCCTTTACCGTCCTTTCACCGAAATAGCGGGAAAGCCAGGGACCGATGGAATTGTAACGGGCGCCGTTTCTGAACATATTGGAAACCAGATCTTTCTATGATATACTATAATGTAATATCTTTATGCAAAATGAGTTCGATTCGGATGTCATGCGCCGCTCCGGCGCAGGGGGCAGATGCGGGAAACCCCGCGCATTTTGCCAGCATTATTATACCATGCAGTCCGGGGAAAGGACAGGGAAGAGGCTATGAGCGAAAAAACCGCACAGCTTGCCGGCGGCAGAAACATTAATAATAAAGACATGGACGGGTCCGC
>JAFWDF010000052.1 GCA_017534025.1 Bacillota bacterium | reverse complement strand
CCAGCGTGATGCATTCCGCCACCGTCAGGTTGCCGTCCGGCGCAAACGTATCCGGCGTCATGCCGTTAATCAGCCCGTAGGAATAAGCCTGTTTGACCCGCTCCGCATACCATGCGCTGTCATCCACATCGGTAAAGCAGCCCTCATATTCCCGTACCGGCTTAAAGTTGCCCAATGAGGTCTCGGCCAGCGCGGTGCAGGTCAGCAGGAAGACGAGCAGCATGGCCAGCACGGACCGGAAACACAGATGTTTTTTCATAGCATTTTCCTCTCCACCGGTCTGCGGCAGCGTTCTCCGCAGACCTTCAGGGAAACGGCAGGTAACTTGTTATTTACACGTTCCCACAAAAATAAGCCTATATATTAATTATAGGCTTACCAGTGAACAAGGTCAAATACGAATGCGTCCGACCGCGTGAAATATTACAGCGGCGACCATTTTTATTTTCATATGAAACTGTTTTTCCGGAACCGGGATTCCGTCCTGCCGGGTGCGCCGTCAGATTAAGCGGCGTTTTTCCGCACTGCAGAGGACAGACCTGTCCAGCAGACCGATCCGGTCTGCCTGCATGATCAGTTCCATCTGCAGCAGAGTCTGGTTTGCCGCCGATGCGAAAATACCGAACAGCATATCGAAAATCATGGCGTCGATCAATGCTTCCGAAGGAATGGTGAGCAGTGAAAAAATCATAATGTAGGCCAGCAGATTTGCGCCGGGTACAGGCGGCGTCGCCACAAACAGCACCACGGCCATGACCATGGCAATAATGATCCAGCCCAGGGAAATGGAAACCTGATATTTCAATGCCGCGAACACTGTGAACAACAGGGTTCCTATAACATTGACCGGCATGTAAAGCAGCAGACCGTGCGGCAGACTCATCACCGTAAAGTGATGCTCAATACCCAGACGGCGGGTGCAGCTTTTTTCCATCTTGCCGTACCCTTCTTCAATGCTGCCGGTCCGCATCGATACGACAAAGGCCGGCCGGAGCTTCTTCAAAAGAATGCGTGCGGGCACCTTCCTGCTGTGTGTTATGTACAGAAGCACCAGTCCCGCAAACACGACGGCTGTCAGCACAGACAATACAAGCATGACCCACATGCCGGAAAATGTGCGCAGATTATTCTGCATCACCTCCAGGCAGAGCAGAACCCCTGCAAAAAACGGCACACTGCGGCTGACTGCTGCCATCAGCAGCAGGCCGGCCGTATTTGCCTGCCGGATGATCATACTCAGCGCAGCCGTTCTGTCCCCGGCTTCCTTGATGACTTCTCCCAGCACGACGGCCAGAAGCAGGATCTGCGGGGTATTGCCCTCCAGCAGCGGTGTGACGATATCCTGCGGAACAACCCGCAGGATGGCAGGCAGGTACTCCGACATCTGCGTCCCGAGTGTTTTTCCCCAGACCAGCGGCTCATGGAAAACCAGCCCTGCGGAAGCAATCGCCATGGCTGCCGCCAGCAAACTCATCAGAAAATAACGGAAGAGTACCTGCCGGCTGTCGCCGCCTTCCTCCTCCACCGGCCGGACATTCAGTGTCGAGGTCAGAACCATTATAAAAATCATCGGCCCGGAGAGGAGCCTGAGAATCCTGATCCAGAGATCATAGACCGGCATGAAAATACTGTCTGTCAATACAGCAATCGTTTCCGGTGAAAGACAGGTCCGGATCAGGATGCCCGCTGTCAGTCCGAGAGCTGCGGCAATCAGTATTTTCAGAGCCGGATGCATGCCCTTTCGGGACAGGCTCACCCGCAGAACATTCCGGCCCCTGGAATAACTGTACAAAGGGGACAGCCCCACGGCCGTGAGCAGGGATCCGCTCCAGTCCTCCAGCTCTACTTCCGTCTTGCTGAGAGGATTGTAAACCGGTCCTTCTTTGACAATCTGTATTTGAATGCTTCCAATCCGCGTATCCACTTTCAGATGAAAGCTTTCATCTTCTCCAAAATGATCCCGCATACGGAGCAGGGCTTCTTCCAGAGAAAACCGAATGCGAATGCGGTTTTCGTTTTCCACCCCATGAAGGATCAGTTGTTCTTCGAGCACTTCCGCGAAGGCGTCAATCCCCTCTCCGTTCAGGGGGAAATTCTGCCGGAATCCTGCTGTTTTTGTACGCACGGGGAACTCCTTTGCCATTCGCCGCCATTTTACTGCAGACGTTTCTTCAAAGTCAGAATATTCATGCCGTCTTTGTATTCATACAGCATTTCATCCATGAATTTTTTGGTCATGAACGTGCCAAGCCCGCCGATCTGCCGCTCTTCCGCAGAAAGCGTCACATCCGGATCTTCTTTCTCCAGAGGGTTATACGGCATTCCCTTGTCTTTAAATGTAATGGACACTTCCTTCTGATCGTCCGATACATTCATATCAATCCAGGCTCTGCCTTTATCCGGGGCATATGCGTAGCTGGCGATATTGATATAGATTTCCTCCGCCGCGATGGCGATCTGCATCTTCGCCTTCCGGGAACAGCCCGCCGCTTCCAGACGGCTTTCTATAAATTGCAGCACCTGCGGGAGATTTTCTGCTGCTGCCTCGATGTCGAGTTCATTTGTAAGCATTTTGTTTTCTCCGTTGTATACGAAACAGAGCATTGTCAGATCATCGGCCTGTTCCATTCCGTCTGCAAAAAGATCGATCGCGCCGCGTACATTCAGCACAAGCTGCTCCGGCGCCGCGTCCGGATCTTCGTTCAGTGCTTCCAGCATGCGCTCTCTGCCAAACAGGGCATGCTCTCCGTTCATCGCTTCCGTTACCCCGTCGGTATGCAGGAACAGTTTTGAACCGGGCTGCATCTGCACTTCGTAGTCTTTGTACCTCATGCCTTCCAGTCCGCCGAGGACAAACCCGTGTTTATCTTTCAGAAGCTCAAAACGCCCGTCCGGCAATTTCAATACAGGAAATTCATGTCCGGCATTGGCTGCGGTCAGCATCCCGGTGGACAGATCCAGAATTCCCAGCCAGACCGTGACAAACATCTCTTCCGGATTGTTTGCACAGATGGAATCATTGGAATCCTTCAGAACTGCTGCCGGAGACTTGCCCATTCTGACATTATTCGCCAGCAGAATCCGGGTCGCCATCATGTACAGCGCAGCCGGAATGCCCTTCCCGGACACATCGGCAATCAGCAGGCAAAGATGATCCTTGTCGACCAGAAAGAAATCATAAAAATCACCGCCCACCTCTCTGGCCGGATCCATACTTGCAAAGAGATCAAACTCGGAACGCTCCGGAAACGCAGGGAAAACGCCCGGCAGCATAGACGCCTGGATGCGGGTCGCCAGCGACAGTTCCGTACTGATCCGCTCCTTTTCTGCGGTAATGGTCTCTATGTCCTCGAGATATTCCTCGATTTCCTCCGTCAGCGCGGCAACATCTTCTGCCAGCACACCAATCTCGTTGTTCGTACGCAGTGCTGCCAGATTATTCCGAATATTAGAACTGTCCTTCGTACGCATGTACAGCCGGATATTCTGCTGCACATTTTTTAATGGCTTCAGCACAAACGCAAAGATCAGAGCCATACAGAGGAGGGACAGAACTACCTGATATAAAATGGCAAAAGCCGTTCCGTTCCATGTCTGGAAGCGAATGTCCGATAACAGATCCGTTACATTGTAAGTCATACCGAGCAGTACGGGATGACCCGCAGCGGAACCCATGGCCACATAATAATCTACATATTCTCCTGCATCCGCCATATGCGACATATTCTTCAGAGCATCCCGCATGGCTGCCTGCTGACTGGCGGAGACACTTACCTCCGTACCCAGCGTATACGCCTCATCGGATCCCCGGCCGCGCACTGCGCCGGGTTCTGCCGCGCTGAACAGAAAGAACTGTTTATCATAAGGTTCATCCGACAGCACACAGAAAAGATAATCCATGTGATATGCCTTTTTGATTTCATCAACACGGGTAAGCAGCCAGGAATAGGCTATTTCCGCGTAGAGCTTCTGATCCTCCCCGGACAGAGCTTCCAGATCCGAAACATCGGCATATTTCAACTGAAGATCCGGAGCATGCTCCTGCAGCAGGCGGCACTTTTCTTCGGTTAAAGAACCTTCTCCGAATTCTGCATCGTATTCGATATCCAACTCATCGGCATGCCCGTACCAGTACGGCAGCAGCCACTCATGTCCCGGATATTCTTCAATGGAAAGCCTGACTTCCTCCGAGACTTCAGCTGCCAGAGATTCCGCGCGTTCCCTTACGGTGGAAGCGGAACGGGAATACTGCAGGAAGTACGCAAGCAGGACGGTCAGCAATATGCTGACCGCAAATAATACTGCTACCTGCCGGAGGATGCTTCCCCTTCTGGTTTTTTTCTTCATAACAACCGTTTCCCCAGGTCAGAAATTCCATCTGCTCCTTTTATTATTCAATAGTCAGTATTTCTGAAAACCCGGTAATATCCATAATTTCCATAATCTCATCATGAACCCGGACGAGTTTCATACCGCCCCGCTTCATCATGATTTTCTGGTTTGCCAGCAATACCCGCAGGCCGGCCGACGAAATGTATTCCAGGCCATCGAAATCCAGCACCAGTTCATTTACGCCATCCAGAGAATCCTGCAGTGTTTTTTCAAGATCCTGGGATGTGACTGTG
>JAFWDF010000051.1 GCA_017534025.1 Bacillota bacterium | reverse complement strand
TCATTATGTGCCTGCCGGCGGCACTGCCGGTTTGTGCATCGGAAACAGATGATTATTATATTGCGGAAAAGGTCTGCATTTCAATGGGAAATCCGGGGAGTAAGGATGGAAAGATTCCTGACTCCATGAAGGAACTGGTCAGCGATGATAAAATTATAGACGCTTTTCCGCAGGGCGTTTCTTACGATGCGGAAGAAGCTGTTCTGACTTTAAATAATTTCCAGGATAGAGACTGCAGGCTGGATTTGAATCAAATGGTAGAGGACGAGGATGACTATGTCCTGACCCTGAATCTGATCGGCGATAACAAACTGCTGGATATACAGGCGGATATGTACGGCGAGGGAAGAGGCTGGCTTCTGATTACCGGGACGGGAACACTGACGGTCAGCAGTATACAGACTGAGTATCTGATTGTGGAATCCGGCATTATTAATGTGGTGCAGCAGCCGGACTACTTTGATTATGCGGGGAACTTTTTTAATTATGCTGTATTTAACTTTAACTTCGGGGATGAGGAAAATGATCTTTATCTGAGCAGTTATCGTTTCCTTGGAGGGGAATTCAATGTGGACTGCACCAGCGATCTTGGCGGCAGCGCCAGACGCGTCGGCATGGATGTACAGAGCGGAAACGTGGAAATCCGCAACGCGAAGGTCCGTATTGATCTCGGGAATAATGACTGGCTGGGTCTGGGTGTCGGCTGGACCGGGAGAAAACAGAACGGAGGAAAACTCATTATCGAGAACGGCACACTGGAAATAATCAGTGCGGATTACCAGGCATATTTCTATAACCTGATCAGCGAAGGCGACCCGCTGCATTATATCGTAGGTAAAGATGGTCCGGAAAAGGAAGTCACTTTTAAGGAAGCCTTTGAAGAGCAGCCGTTTACCGATGACATTACCAGATATGCCAGAGTTACAGACGGGAAAGGCTATCTTATGATCAGTTCAAGGGAAGAGGATATGCCTGTGTTCCTGGATGTTCCGGAAGGCGCTTATTTTGCGGATGCCGTTAAATGGGCGGTCGATAAGGGCATCACAAACGGAACCGGCATGCGCCAGTTTAATCCGAACGGCACCTGCACCCGCGGGCAGGTAGTCACCTTCCTGTGGAGAGCAAACGGATCCCCTGAGCCGAAGACATCGGAGAATCCATTTACGGATAATAAAGCCGATCAATATTATTACAAGGCCGTGCTCTGGGCTGTGGAAAAGGGAATAACCGACGGCACAAGCAAGACAACCTTCAGCCCGGACGCAGGGTGCACCAGAGGCCAGGTGGCAACCTTCCTGCACAGAGCGGAGGGAACACCGGCAGCCGGAGACGCGGACAATCCGTTTGAGGATGTTCAGGCGAATGCATATTATTATAATGCCGTGCTCTGGGCGGTTAAGAATAATATTACCAAAGGGACATCCCCGACGCAGTTCCGTCCGGACAGCACTTGTACACGCGGGCAGATTGTGACCTTCCTGTACAGAGCCATGGCGTAGTTCCCCGCGGACTGGCGGAGTTTCCCGGCGGGGGACTGGAAATAATCAGCCGGCCAATTGCCGGGGGAAAAGTGATGAAGCAATAAAAAACCCGCTGCACGGATTGTGCAGCGGGTTTCTGCAATTGTGGAGCTCCTGAGCGGACTCGAACCGCTGACCTGCTCGTTACGAATGAGCTGCTCTACCAACTGAGCCACAGAAGCGCATTTGCAGAAAACATTATATCCTCCGCGGTGACTTAAGTCAATAAGGAGTTATAAAAACTTTGAGGCGGCAGTATTCCACGGCAGGAAGAGCGGAGGAACGACATTCAAAGCGCAGTACATAACAATTGTTTTTGGCATATGCCCGAAATAATTGTTGACATATGCCAAAAACGGGCGTAAGATGAATGCAGAAAAAGAAGAAGCTGAGGAGGTGAATGCCGTGCCGAGACCAAGAAAATGCAGAAGAGTGTGCCAGATGCCGCGTACAGGCGGGTTCCGGCCTGTATTCACCGAAGAAACAGGGGAAGCCGTGCTGCAGGACGAAGAGGAAACCATAAACCTTACCGTGGATGAATATGAAGCCATCCGCCTGATCGACCGGGAAGGATTATCGCAGGAGGAATGCAGTGCATATATGCAGGTAGCAAGAACCACTGCACAGCTCATTTACAACAGCGCGCGGAAAAAACTGGCGGACGCGCTGGTGATGGGACTGCCGCTGCGGATTCAGGGCGGGAATTACCGAATCTGCGACGGTTCGAATGCACGCAGGGACTGCGATGGCTGCCGGCGGCGTTTGGGTACCTGTGTGCTTCTGAAACAGAAGGAGGATGGAAATATGCGGATTGCGATTCCATTGGACGAAAATAAAGAAGACGTGTGTATTGTGCTGGGCCGTGCGCCGTATTTTCTCTTTCGGGAAAACGGCGAAGATACCATTCTGGAAAATCCCGCCGCGCAGTCGGAGGGCGGTGCAGGACTGCAGGCTGCGCAGTTCCTGATTGACAACGGTACGGATGTGCTGGTGACTGTACGCTGCGGGCAGAATGCCGGCGATGTATTCCGGGAGGCCGGCATTAAAATATACAAATCCGCCAATAAGGCAGCAGCGGATGATCTGGCGGCGCTGGAGGCAGGAACGCTCGGGGAACTCACACAGTTTCACGGCGGTTTCCACGGCGTAAAATGAAGATTGCCTGTCTGAGCGGGAAGGGCGGTGCCGGCAAGACGATGGCGGCCGTGAATCTGGCGGTAGCGGCAACCGGTACCGGTACGCCGGGTACGGCGGAAAACCGTTTCGGGAAGGTCGTTTACATCGATTGCGATGTAGAGGAACCCAACGGACACCTGTTTCTGAAGCCGGAGGATGTACAGGAAACCGCGGTATTTACCCTTCTTCCTTCGTTCGATGCCGACAAGTGCACCGGCTGCCGGAAATGTGTGGATTTCTGCCGTTACCATGCGCTGATTCAGATTCGTAAAACGCCGATCGTTTTTCCTGAAGTATGCCACAGCTGCGGCGGCTGCCTTCTGGTCTGTCCGGAAGATGCTGTGCAGGAAGTGCCAAAGCAGGTCGGCGTGCTGGAAACCGGCGTATCCGGCCCGGTCCGGATCGTGACCGGCCGCCTGCAGCCGGGGGAAGCCTCCGGTATTCCGGTGATCCGGGAAGCTTTGAAACAGGCAGACGGGATGACTGTCGTTGACTGCCCGCCGGGCAGTGCCTGCAGTGTGATGGAAAGTGTGACGGACGCGGATTACTGCATCCTGGTGGCGGAACCGACCGCATTCGGGTTTCATAATTTCAAGATGGTGTATGAGCTGGTGTCTCTGCTGGGTCTGCCATGCGGTGTGATTATGAACAAAGTGGATGAAGCTTATGAACCATTGGAAGCTTTCTGCAGGCAGCAGAAGCTGCCGGTTCTGGCACGGATTCCGTACAATCCGGCGATGGCGGCACTGCTTGCGGACGGCAAAGTGCTGAGCCGGGAAGTGCCGGCGATGCGTGCGCTGTTTGCAGATATTCTGGATACCATTGCGGCACAGGTGGAACCTGCAGGTGATTCTCCGTACCGGATCGGAGGCGCAGTATGAAAAAACTACTTCTCTTAAGCGGGAAGGGCGGAACCGGAAAAACTACCGCAGCGGCGGCTTTTACGCGCTTTGCACAGGCAAAGGCGGTGGCGGACTGCGATGTGGATGCGCCGAATCTGCATCTGGTCACGGAACAGACCGCGGAGCCTCTGGTGAGCCGGTTCATGGGCGGCGATAAAGCCGTGATCGATCCGGATCTGTGTATCGGGTGCGGAACCTGTCAGAAGCATTGCCGCTTTGACGCGGTTGTGGAAAAAAACGATATTTTTTTCATTAATGAATATGCCTGTGAAGGCTGCGGCGTCTGTACGTATGTATGTCCGCAGGATGCCGTCCGGCTGATGCCGGATGTGGCAGGCAGGAAAGAATTGTACCTGCAGGAAGGGGAGAGTGTATTCTCTACCGCCGTTCTGAAGATGGGCCGCGGAAATTCCGGGAAGCTGGTCACGGATGTGAAAATGGACATGCTGAAACATGCGCCGGACACCGAACTGGCCATTATTGACGGATCCCCGGGTATTGGCTGTCCGGTCATAGCTTCGGTCAGCGGCATGGATCTGGCGCTGGTGGTGGCGGAGCCGAGCCTGTCCGGGATCAGTGATCTGAAACGCCTGGCGAAAACCGCCGGAACATTACAGGCGAAACTGGCAGTATGTGTTAATAAATGGGACGTCAGCCCGGAAAATACACGGGCGATCCAGTCTTTCTGCGAGGAAACCGGAATCCATTTTGCGGGCGTGATCCCGTATGATAAAAATGCATCCCGGGCCATTAATGAGGGACGCAGTCTGGCAGACATTGACTGCCCGGCGCGGGACGCGCTGCAGGCTGTATTTCAGGAAGTATGCAATTTATTACACCTTTCAGAATAAGGAAAAGTATAAAAGGAGAAAAACTATGAGAATCGCTGTAGCAGCAGAAGGGAATTCCGTGGCAGGCCATTTCGGGCACTGCGAACAATTTCTGTTTTTCGATACGGAGAACGGAAACATCACCGCGAAGGAAGCGGTTCCGAATCCGGGGCACAGGCCGGGCTTTCTGCCGAATTTCCTGGCAGACAATGGCGCAAAGGTTATTATTGCCGGCGGTATGGGCGGCGGCGCAGTGGACATTTTTAATGAAAGAGATGTGGAAGTGATCATCGGTGTCCAGGGAGATGCGGATGACAATGTGAAAGCGTATCTCCGTGGAGAATTGGAATCCACCGGTTCCATCTGCCATGAACACCAGCATGCAGATGAATGTGGGGAGCATGATCACGCGCATTGAGCGGATGGAACCGGGCGGAATGCCTGATGGCATGCGGTTCTGATTCTTTGATATGTGAATTTCGTTTTAATTTTGTGTGAATTCAGTTGGGTTTCCATCTGATAGCAAGGAACGGCAGACCGGTATCCTTTCGGAACCGGACTGCCGTTTCTTATTGTGCCGCTGAAGCGGAGGAGGCAGGTCTGTCCGCGCGGCAAATATTGTGGAGAGGAATGTCAGCCCCTGCCTTCTGCTCCGGAAGAAAAATAATTAACCAGGAAAGAGCGCCTGTGGATCGGGCAGGCGCCGAGGCGGTCCAGCCCTTCGTAATGCGCCTTTGTACCGTATCCCTTATTCTTTTCGAAGCTATATCCGGGATACTGATCGGCGTAGTCGACCATCATGCGGTCCCGCGTCACCTTGGCGATGATGGAGGCAGCCGCAATCGACACGCTTTTTGCATCGCCCTTCACGATGCCGCGCTGCGGAATCGAAATGTCGTCCAGCTCCAGAGCGTCGATCAGCACGATGTCCGGCTGCGGATCCAGACCGCGGATGGCGTCGGCCATTGCCTGTTTTGTCGCATTCAGAATGTTGATATCATCAATGGCCTGCTGATCCCGCATGCCGATGCTTACGGCGACAGCCCGGTCCATGATCTGGTCGAACAGCTCTTCCCGCCGTTTCTCACTGAGTTTTTTCGAGTCGTTTACTCCGAGCAGATCAAAATCCGGCGGCAGAATGACGGCGGCTGCTACCACCGGCCCGGCCAGAGGGCCCCGGCCGACTTCGTCCACGCCGGCGATACAGCGGACCGGGCGGGAGGAAGCACCGCTGCCGTTTTCGTACAGTGCCCGTTCAATCTCCGTCATGCGGACCAGATCCGCTTTCATTTTTTCCAATCGTTCCTGTTTTGTCATGTGAATCGTTTCCGTTATGCCCGCTCCAGTGTGATGCGGCCGATCTTGCCGCTGCGGAATTCGTCGATCACCGTCCGCGCGGTCCGTTCGTAATCAATGCGGCCGCCGGAGAAAATAAAGCCGCGCTTCTTCGCGATCTGATCCATGGCTTCCAGCGGATCGCTGCTGATTTCCTCGATTTTATAGCGGCCGGCCAGCAGGTCGGCGTAATCCTTCAGCAGTACCCGGATCAGTTCGAAGGCCAGCGTTTCCGAATCCATGATTTCGTCTTTAATGGATCCGCAGAAGGCGAGATTCAGTCCCACCATCTGGTCTTCAAATTTCGGCCAGAGGATGCCGGGTGTATCCAGCAGCTGCATGCCGTTTTTCAGGGTCAGCCACTGTTTGCCCCGGGTTACACCCGGTTTGTTGCCGGTCTGGGCGCTCTTTTTCCCTGTCAGCCGGTTGATCAGCGAGGATTTGCCGACGTTCGGCACGCCGACAATCATCAGGCGGAGCGGCCGTTTCCGGCTGCGTTCCGAGTCTCTCTGCTCCTGCATCGCATCCAGCGTGCGCATGACCCGGTCCAGCCCCCTGCCGCTGCGGCAGTCGATGGCGGACGCCGAGGTGGCATCCGCGGTCAGGCGCCGGCTCCAGGCCGTATTCTGTTCCGGATCTGCCAGATCCGCCTTGTTCAGAGTAATGATCCGGGGCTTTGCCCGCACCAGCTCATCGATGATCGGATTCCGGCTGGACAGCGGGATGCGGGCATCGATGACTTCGATGACGGCATCCACCAGCTTCAGATTGCCGGTAATCAATTCTCTTGTTTTTTTCATATGGCCGGGATACCAGTTCAGATTCCCGAGCCTCTCTTTTCGTTCATTTCCCATGTCAGTCCTCCTGCGTGGTTCTTCTGAAGCGCCGCACAGCGCTGCCGCGAAACACGCGTCGCTCCATTGTATCGTAAACAGAACGCCGATTCAAGAATGGAAATGGCAGCGGACACCTTTTGCATTACCGTCAAATACATTGTAGAATAATAATTATACTAATGGTTTTGCATGTGGAATGGAGAAATGGTATGAACACAAAAAGGGATCGTATAATAATGAAAACAACGGCGGCCCTGATCCTGCTGCTTCTGGCGCTCATGGCGCCGCTGGTCAGCTACGGGGATGCAGGAGTAGAAAGCTTCTGGGATACCGCCTACGACACGGATTATTATGTGGAAGTGTCGGCCGGTGACGGCGGCGCCAATCTGCGGGACGGCGCCGGGGCGGATTACGCGAAGTGCATCAGCGACATGATGCCGAACGGAACAGTGCTGCACATTACCCGGGTAGCCACAGCGGACAACGGGAAAAAATGGGGGATGACCGAATACAAGGGGATCTCCGGATGGGTGGCTCTGTCGCAGACAAAGACGACGAGCGCGCCTTCCTCCGGCGGAGCAGCGGAACCGGAATCCCCGCTGAGTGACAGCGGTCCTGCAGCCACGCTGGCATCTGCTGCCACCGCAGTGGATTATAATGTAAAGGTGGCGGCGCCGGATGGCGGCGTCAATTTCCGCTGCGGCCCGGGCAAGTCCTATGCGAAGATCATCAATTCCTTAATTCCGAACGGGACCAGGCTGCATATCAGTGGAGAAGGCAAGGCCTCCAACGGAAAAACCTGGGGACTGACCGAGTATAACGGACAGCTTGGCTGGATTTTCCTGGGCGAAACGGAGAAAGTGTCCGCGGCGTCCGCCAAACCGGAAAAGAACACACAGCCGGCACAGTCGGAAACGGCTCCGGCAGAAACGAATGAAAATGCGGAACAGCCGGCCGCGGAAGCAAGCCAGGGTACGAATGCCGCACCTTCCGCCGATGACGGGACGCTGACCATCCGTACCAATACCCTGCTGAAAGCTGCGCTGGCCGTGCTCGGCCTGCTGGTTCTTCTGCTGCTGGTGACGGTCATTCTGCTCATCCGCAAAAGAAAACATCCGACCATGGGCCGGTACGGACAGGATATGTACAACAGCATCCGGCCGGATGAAGAGCCGGATCGCCGACGGGATTACAGGGATCCATGGGAAAGATAGAAAACCGGGATCTGGCGGCGTTCAGCATCCTTCATTTTCTGGTGGATTTCGGCTGCATTTTCCTGCTGACCGCCTTTCTTCTGCCTCTGATGGCGGACCGGTTTACATGGGTTTGCTGCCTGGTAACCTATAATTTATTTGCGTTCGCCCTCCAGCTGCCGGCGGGTGCCTTCGGTGACCTGTACGGCCGGCCGAAAAAACTGGCTGCCGCAGGCTGCCTGCTGATTGCGCTGGCGTACGGTGTGATCGGAATGCTTCTGCTGGCTGAGCCCGCACTGCAGAACGCAGGGGGCGATCTGGTCAGCGTCAGCGGTACGGCGGCAGGCGGCGCAGGCGCTGCATCATCCCCGGTGCCTCTGTTTGCCGCAGCAGTGATTGCAGGCGCAGGCAATGCCTTTTTCCATGTGGGCGGCGGCATCGATACCCTGAAAAACAGCGGCGGCCTGGCCGGGCGGCCGGGGCTCTTCGTTTCGACCGGCGCCTTCGGCGTCTGGCTGGGCCCGGTTCTGGCTTCCCGCAACATGGGAATTGCCATCGGTATGACGGCCGGTATTCTGCCCATGCTGGCAGGTGGAATCCTTATGATCCTACTGGAACGGGCGGACCGGCGGCTTCCGGAAACGATCCCGGAACCGGATACCGAAGCCGCTGCGGAATTCCCGCAGATTAAAAATACAAAAAGCCGGCATGGCATTGCGGTTCTGGCGGTAAGCTGCCTGTTTCTGACGGTTGTGATCCGCTCTTACGCGGGCGGCCTGACGGGATTCTCCTGGAAAGCGGTTCCGCTGCTGGCATTTCTGTTTATCGCCGGTGTGGCGGGCGGAAAAATGGCGGGCGGATTTCTCGGCGACCGCATCGGATGGATGCGGAGCGCTGCGGGCAGTCTGCTGCTGTCGCTGCTGCTGTTTGCAGCCGCTGCGAACCACCCGGCCTGCGGCATCCTCGGCATCTTCTTTTTCAATATGACAATGCCGGTGACATTAACGGCCATCGCCGAAATTGCAGGACCGGATCATGAAGGCGCGGCCTTCGGCCTGACGACTTTCGCGTTATTTCTTGGAACCCTGCCGTCATCGGTGAATATCCTTACAAAAACGGATCTTTCCCCGGCCTGGATGCTGGGGCCTTCCATTGTAATGTCTGTGCTGCTGATCTGCGCCGGCCTTTCACATCCGAAGCTGAAAAGGTGCCGGGACAGTGGGAGAGGATAGTTTTTAAAGAAATGGGGTTTCCGGAATACAGGGAATAGAGAAATGAATCTGACTGGAATTCTTCTTACACTGGGCACGTCGGTGCTGCTGACGCTGTTCGTGGAGCTGGCCTTCGCCTTTTTGCTGGGCGCCCGGGGGCGCTCCGCCATGCTTCTGGTGGCGCTGGTCAATCTGGCCACCAATCCGGCCGTGGTATATACCTATATCATGGTGCGGATGGCAGCCGGCAGAGCCGCTGCGGAAGGACTCATGCCGTTTCTGGAAATCGGCGCGGTTCTGCTGGAAGCCTGGCTGTATACACAGGCGCCGGACATGCTGGATCCGGACAGTCTGTTTTACAGGAACCGGGACGGAGACCGGCCGGAACGACGGCGGCCGCTGCCCGGCGGCGCGGCAGCCCTGCTGTTCTCTGTTTTGCTGAACACGGCTTCCTATGCGGCCGGCGAAATCATTAACACGATTTGGAAATAGCCCGGGAAGGAATTATTTCCCGGCAGCGGCATACGGTTTTCCGTCCACCTCCGCCAGCACATCCCCTTCGTAACGAAGTTTGAGGGAGCCGAAATCTGTACCATCCATTAAATAACGCAGGAAAATGCGGTCTCCTTCCCAGAGATGGAGATCGTTTATTTTTTCCTTCGGCACCCATTCCAGCGTGCCTTCGTCGCATTCGGTGAGCTCTCCCTCGAATTGATCGGCGGTGTACAGGAACATGTATTCCGTCTGCCAGCGGTCGGATATAAACGTCACCACACCGTGAAAATGCCAGGACAGCAAGGTGAGTCCGGTTTCCTCCTTCGCCTCGCGCAGCAGGCAGTCCACCGGGCTTTCATCCTCTTCGAAATGGCCGCCGATGCCGATCCATTTATCTTCGTTAATATCGTTTTCTTTGGATGTGCGGTGCATCATCAGATAGGCGCCGTCTTTTTCCACATAGCACAGAGTTGTCAGATTGGTCATAATGGTCTCCCGGATCGTACGGATTCTTTCCGGCCGCATGCGCCGGTTCCTATTTGCTGTACTCCCTGAGGGCGTAATAATAATGTTTGCGCAGGGCTTCTTTCAGAGAAGCCGGACTGAGGACGACAGCGTCTCTGCCGAATCGTTTGAAATATTCGATCAGCTGCACGGCCGGCCAGTCGAAATAATAGGTATCGCCTTCGATTTTTGAAACGGGCGGTCTGTTTTTGGTAATGCTTCTGTATTTTTTCTTTCCGTATTTGTTGAGGTGCACGGTCGCATGGATCAGCGGCGATACGGAATGCGGACTCCGGGTGGATTTCTCCAGGAGCTCCTGCTGCAGCTCCGGATCCACAGAGAATGTGTCCGATGTGACGAAAACGCTTCGCAGTCTGGAAATCCGGAATGTTCTTGCCACGCGTACTGCCCGGTCCTGACAGAGCAGGTAATTGCACTGTTCTTCCTTCGAAGGCGCAATGAGATACGGTTCCACGGAAAAGACCGTATTGTTTTCAGTGGCTGCAGTCGTGAAGGACAGAACCCGGTGCGCATGAATCGCCTTAAGAATATCCTCGTAAGTATCCCGGAAAATGATGGCTTCCCTTTCGTTTCGCGGGATGGACAGGTAGGAGTGGAACAGGTCCCTCAGATATTGGGAGAGTGAAATGTCCCGCAGCAGGTTAGTCTCTATGATCCGGATGATCTCGAAGGAGGCGCCGCTGACGGTGAGGGTGATCGCAGTACTCCGGCCTTTCACGGCAGGTTCATTTTTAATGTACGTGCGGACAATCCTGTCCGCAAGGCGGGCAGCTTCCTGTTCCGCCAGCGCCGGAATGCCGGAAAGATCCTGCATGATACTGCTTCGCAGCGCATCGCTCTCGCGCCTGTACCGGTCAAAGTAATTGACCAGCAGCGTTTTCAGAAAGGCGTTCAGATTGACCGACGTGTCCTTTTTAATGAACTCAAAAAACTCTGCGTCATTTTCAAGCCTGGATCTGGTTTCCCCGGAAAGGTAAATTTTATATTTCTCAGTCATAAGGCGCCTCTTATCAGGGGTTGCAATCATTAACATTAATATCAGAAACATATTGGTATTTCATATTATATTGGGGCTGCAAGAATGTGTCAATCTGCATCTTTGCATCTCCTGCAGGCTGCGCTATGATAGAAACACAGAAAAGCAGGCGGACCGGATCGAAAGGAGGGGGACCGATGAAGACGATTGAGATAAAAGGGAAAGTAAATACGGCCATTTGCTACGCCAATGCAGTGGAGGAGGAAGCCGTCGAACAGATCCGTAGGATGTGCGACTATTCCGTGACGGAGGGCTCAAAGATCCGGATCATGCCGGATGTGCATGCCGGCAAGGGCTGTACGATCGGGACCACGATGACGATTTCCGACAAGGTCGTTCCCAATGTGGTCGGTGTCGATATCGGCTGCGGCATGTACACTGTGAATCTCGGAAAACAGGAAATTGATCTGGAAAAACTGGATATGGCGGCCTTTTCCATTCCTTCCGGGCGGGAGGTCTGGGAGGGACGCATAGAAGCATTTGATCTGACCGGGCTGCGCTGCTACCGGCAGCTGAAGAATACGAAGCGGCTGGCGCGCTCCCTCGGCACACTGGGCGGTGGTAATCACTTCATTGAAGTGGACAGAGCGTCTGACGGCACACAGTATCTTGTGATCCATTCCGGATCGAGGAATCTCGGCAAGCAGACGGCGGAGATCTACCAGAACCTGGCAATCGATTTAGATAAGGGAATCGGTGAGTATCTGGAGGCCAGGGATCAGCTCATAAGAGAGTATAAGGAACAGGGGCGGAGAGCGGAAATTCAAGGCGCTTTAAAGGAGCTTCACAGAACACAGTACCGGGAGGGACCGCAGACCATACCGCCGGATTTATGTTATTTATCCGGCAGATACCTGGAGGATTACCTGCATGATGTGGAGATCTGCCAGCGGTTCGCGAGAAGAAACCGGGAGAAGATGGCGGAAATCCTGCTGGAAAAAACCGGCTTAACGGCGGGAGAGTCCTTCCACACCATCCACAATTATATCGATACGGAGGAAATGATTCTGAGGAAGGGTTCCATTGCGGCCCACAAAGGCGAGAAGGTGCTCATTCCGGTGAATATGCGGGACGGGTCGATTCTGGCTGTCGGGAAAGGCAATCCGGAGTGGAATTATTCCGCGCCGCACGGCGCCGGGCGGCTGATGTCGAGAACCGCGGCTAAGAACACCCTGTCCATGGATGCTTTCAGACAATCGATGGAAGGTATCTATACTTCTTCCATCTGCCAGGCTACGCTGGATGAGGCGCCCATGGCCTACAAGCCGTTGGAGGACATCCTCGATGCAGTCAGAGAATCTGTGGACATCATTGATCTATTAAAACCAATTTATAATTTCAAGGCTACGAATTGATGGCATGCCGGGAATGTCCGGGAACCCGCCGGGCATCCCGGTATCAAAGCAGAAAAAATGCGCAGAGCATGGCGTGCACCATGGTCTGCGCGTTCTTATTTTGGGGATTTGCCGGGTGGACTTATTCAAAATCCTTTCCGGTCAGCAGCTTGAAAGCTTCCTTGTATTTATCAATTGTCTTGTCGATGACTTCCTGCGGCAGCAGATAATCGCTGTCCGGATTGGCCTTGAGCCAGTCTCTGACAAACTGCTTGTCATAGGACGGCTGGGATTTGCCCGGTTCGTAGCCTTCCAGCGGCCAGAAGCGGGAGCTGTCCGGTGTCAGCACTTCGTCACCGAGAACGACATTGCCTTCTTCATCGAGGCCGAATTCGAATTTGGTGTCGGCGATGATAATGTTTCTGCTGCGGGCGTAGTCGGCACACTTCTTGTAAATAGCCAGCGTGTAGTCGCGGATCTGTTCCGCGTAGAACTGACCCTTGCCCGGATATTTTTCTTCCAGCACTTCCACGGTTTTTTCAAAAGACACATTTTCGTCGTGGTCGCCGATTTCCGCCTTGGTGCTTGGCGTGTAGATCGGTTCCGGGAACTGCTGGGATTCCTGCAGGCCGGCTGGCAGTTCGATGCCGCAGATGGCGCCGGTCTTCTGATAATCAGCCCAGCCGCTGCCCGTGATGTAGCCGCGGACGATGCATTCTACCGGAAGCATTTCCAGCTTGCGGACCATCATGCTGTTGCCGTCGAATTCCTCCGTGCGGAAGAACTCCGGCATGTCAGCTGTGTCAACCGAGATCATGTGGTTCGGAATGATATCTTCCGTGAAGTCGAACCAGAACTTCGACATCTGTGTCAGGATCGCGCCCTTCTTGGTTACTTTGTTCTTCAGAATATGGTCGAACGCGGAAATACGGTCGGTTGCGACCATGATCAGGCTGTCGCCGTTGTCGTAAATCTCGCGGACTTTACCGGATTTCACAGGTTTAAATTCAGTCATTGTCTAGCCTCCGTTGATTGTATGGAATTCTCCTGCCGAACCCGCCGCCGGGCGCCGGATTCATCAATGAAAACATTCTATCACCTGAACGGTTCTGCGTCCATGTTAAAATCGGCCGGGCAGGTAAAATGTACATTATGCGGGGTTTAATGATTTGACGCTGATTTCGGTTATACGTATAATTAAATAGAGAACGAATCGTTATTATAATGTTGATAAATTAAGTGATTGGAAAGGGGACGGCGATATGATCTATAAGGATTTTCAGGGTGAAAAATTATCGGCACTGGGGTTTGGCTGCATGCGCCTTCCGGTGAAAACGAAATATTCGGATATCGATGTGGAACAGACGAGACAGATGACGGCTTTCGCGTTTGAGCACGGCGTCAATTATTTCGATACGGCGTGGGGCTACCACGACGGCGAGTCGGAGAACGTGATGGGCATGATCCTGTCGGAATACCCGCGGGACAGCTTTAATCTGGCGGACAAATTCCCGGGCTACGATCTGTCCAATATGCCGAAGGTGAAGGAAATCTTTGAGAAACAGCTCCAGAAATGCAGAGTGGATTATTTTGATTTCTATCTGTTCCATAATGTCTGCGAACTCAATATTGAACAGTACCTGGATCCGCAGTACGGAATTTACGATTATCTCATCGAACAGAAGAAAAACGGCCGGATCCGCCATCTGGGCTTCTCCTGCCACGGCACCTATGAGGTGCTGAAGCGTTTCCTGGAAGCTTACGGGAAGGATATGGAATTCTGCCAGCTGCAGATCAATTTCCTCGACTGGGAGTTCCAGGGAGCGCGGGAAAAGGTGGAGCTGCTGAAGGAATACGGCATTCCGGTATGGGTCATGGAACCTCTCCGCGGAGGCAGCCTCGTGAAGCTGGCGCCGGAAGCGGAGGAGAAACTGCAGGCTCTTCGCCCGGGCGAGACAATTCCGGCCTGGTCGTTCCGTTTCCTGCAGTCCGTTCCGGAAGTGACGATGACGCTGTCCGGCATGTCTGTATTTGAACAGATGGAAGCCAATGTGAAAACCTATGAAGAGGACAAACCTCTGAACGAAGAGGAAATGGATGCGCTGCTGGGTATCGCGCAGGAAATGATGAAGAAGGATACGGTTCCATGTACATCGTGCAGATACTGCACGTCGCATTGTCCGATGGAACTGGATATTCCGTACCTGCTTTCGCTTTACAATGAACATGCTTACAGCGACGGCGGGTTTATTGCCCCGATGGCCATCTCCGCGCTGCCGGAGGATAAGCGGCCGTCTGCCTGCATCAGCTGCCACAGCTGCGAGCAGGTATGTCCGCAGACGATTCCTATTCCGGAAGTGCTGAAGAAATTCACGGAAAAGCTCTGAAAAACTGGGGAAGGAGAATGATCTCATGAAGACCGGAACGAAAAAACTATGCCATGTACTGCTCGCGTTGATAATGATTTTCAGTCTTCTTCCTGCTTTCGGCATGACGGCAGGCGCGGCCAGTCCGCTGCCGGGTTTTGCCGGATCGGGCGGCAAGATTCACTGGGAGCCGGTAGCGGGCGCTGACCACTATCGCCTGCGCGGGCTGGATGACGGCCCTTCCTATCTGAATCTTCAGAAGGGCGGCTACAGCTTCAGTGATTCTTTTACCTGGTCCGGCAGCGTCATTTCCTTTGATCTCCTCAAATACATGGATGTTTGCGGGGATTATGAGGAAAAAACGTATACAGTAATTGTTGCGGCATATAAAGGGTCGCAGGATCTTGGCTATTCAAGTACATACCAGTATACGTACAAATCGGCTATTCCGCAGCTGGATACGCCGGCAAACCTGCGCTGGAACGGGAAAAAGATCAGCTGGAATCCGGTATCGGGAATCGATTATTACTGGGTGGGTGTTTACAGCAGTTCGAAATCCCTGCCTGTCTGGGCGGATGAAGTCGAGACGGCATCCGCGGACCTGACCAAAAAAAGCGGCTATTCCGAAGATCCTCCGGTGGAATTTTCCGCCGGGGAGCAGTATTTCTTTAAAGTCCGGGCGAAGCAGTTTGAATATCAGAAAAC
The DNA here is from genome assembly GCA_017534025.1 of Bacillota bacterium. Classification (GTDB taxonomy): domain Bacteria; phylum Bacillota; class Clostridia; order Peptostreptococcales; family Anaerovoracaceae; genus RUG708. The sequence goes on along the minus strand of JAFWDF010000051.1, from coordinate 13,141 downwards.
CGCCCGGGACAGTAATCTGGCGGTGAGTGAGACCATTACCGGCCGCATGGCGATGAACGGCTACAAAACAGGCGATACGTTCAAGCTGACGGTTACTGATGGAACGGCGAGCAAGACCAGTGTGAAATACGGTGAGAAAGTGACGGTCACGGCTTCCGCAAAAGAGGGATACCGGTTCGATTACTGGGAGGTGTTGACCAGCGGGGTCAATGTCGGCAATACGAAGAACGAAAAGCTCACTTTCAATATGCCGGATAGGGATGTGTCTCTGAAGGCTGCGTATGTGCTGCTGCCGGCAGTGGATAAAGTGGTGCTGGCGCTCACAAAACCGGTTGCCGGCGAAAAGCCGGCCTCGACCATGTTCTGTGCCGGCGCCCAGCTGGATAAGCTGACATGGTATCGAAGAGTGATAACGGAACGGGGCATCGAAGACTGGGAAGTCATGCCGGCTTCCGCAAGCTTCCAGGCGGGAAAACGGTATCTGGCAAAGATGGAGCTTCGTCCGGACAGCGGCTATATATTCCCTGACCAGAGCAATCTGATGGTTATATTTAATAATGGACAGCTGGGAGGAGGCATGACTTCACTGACCCCGACTTCCATGGTCATTCAGAAGGAATTTACCGCGTCGGCGGCCAATCCGTTCAAGGACGTTTCCGCTGATCAGTACTACTACAATGCGGTGATCTGGGCGGTGAATCATAAGCCGTACGCGATCACGACCGGAACCGATAAAGATACGTTCAGTCCGGATCTGAAATGCACCAGAGGACAGGTAGTCACCTTCCTGTGGCGGATGGCCGGGTGTCCGAAGCCTTCCGGTTCTGCCGGCAAGTTTGAGGATGTACAGAGTTCGGAATACTATTACGATGCCGTGCGCTGGGCCGTGGAGAAGAACATTACCAACGGAACCTCCGATCATGAGTTCAGCCCGGATGCTGCCTGTACGAGGGGGCAGGTCGTCACCTTCCTGCACCGGTATCATGATAAGCCGAAGCCGGCTTCTGCGGTAAATCTTTTCAAGGATATATCCAGCGGCGAATATTATTATGATGCTGTGCTCTGGGCAGTCGGAAAGAATATCACCAACGGAACCTCCGATCATGAGTTCAGCCCGAATGATTTCTGCACAAGAGGGCAGATCGTGACCTTCCTGTACCGGGATGAAACCGGGAAATAGCAGGTGACAACTGAAGAGTTATGATAATGACCCACGGGTCTGGGTTCCGGCGCCGCATGAACTGGCCGGCGCCGGGAGATCCGTGGGTTTTCTGTGTTTTGGCGAACTTGCCATCCGCCTTAATTGACTTATGGCTGATAATTAGCTAAAATAAAACATTATAGGAAAAAATATATTACAAATATATTACGTGCGCAGATATGCGCCGGATACCGGAAGCATCGATAATAATTTCGATTGGAATAAGGAGATAGATTTAGCCATGGCAAAGAACATTTCTAAAACCTACGATCCGCAGGAATTTGAACAGCGGATTTACGCGGAATGGGAACAGAGCGGGACCTTCGCGCCGTCGGAGGACCGCAGTGAAGCAAAACCGTATACCATCGTCATGCCGCCGCCGAACATTACCGGCAAGCTGCACATGGGCCACGCGCTGGACCAGACTCTGCAGGATGTGCTGATCCGCTGGCGCCGGATGCAGGGCTACAACACTCTGTGGATTCCGGGCAGCGACCATGCCAGCATCGCCGCCGAGGTGAAGGTAGTGCAGAAGATCCGCGAGGAAGAGGGCAAGGAAAAGGAAGACCTTGGCCGCGAAGAATTCCTGAAGAGGGTCTGGGACTGGAAAGAAGAGTACGGCAATACCATTACCACGCAGATTCGCAAGCTGGGCGCGTCCTGTGACTGGGAACGGGAACGCTTTACCATGGACGAAGGCTGCAGCCGCGCGGTTGTGGCGAAGTTTGTGGATCTCCACAAAAAAGGCCTGATCTACCGTGGCAAGCGCCTGATCAACTGGTGCCCGGACTGCGGTACTTCCCTGTCCGACGCGGAAGTAGAACATGCCGATAAGAATGCGAAGTATTATTACATCCGGTACCCGGGCGCAGACGGCAGCGAAGGCATTATCGTTGCTACCTCCCGTCCGGAAACCATGTTCGGCGACTGTGCGGTTGCGGTCAGTCCGGAGGATGAGCGCTACAAAGACATGATCGGCAAAACCGTCATCGTGCCGATGGCGGAACGGGAAGTACCGATCATTGCCGACCCGTATCCGGATCCGGAAAAAGGTACCGGTGCCGTAAAGATTACGCCGGCCCACGACCCGAACGATTTTGAAGTCGGTGAACGCCATGACCTGCCGAAGTGGTCCTGCCTCAATGACGACGCCACGATGAATGAACTGGCGGGCAAATATGAGGGTATGGACCGTTATGAATGCCGGAAGGCACTGATCGCCGACATCGAGGCGGCGGGCCTGCTGGTTAAGACCGAAGACAAGCTGATCCCGATCGGCGAATGCTACCGCTGCCACTCTGCGGTTGAGCCGATGATTTCCAACCAGTGGTTCGTGAAGATGGAAGAGCTGGCAAAGCCGGCGGCCGAGGTGGTACGCAGCGGCAAGCTCAAGCTGGTGCCGGAGCGCTTCAGCAAGATTTATCTGCACTGGCTGGATGACATCCGCGACTGGTGCATTTCCCGCCAGCTCTGGTGGGGCCACCGGATTCCGGCGTATTACTGCGATGACTGCGGCGAGATTATCGTTGCAGAGGAAGCACCGCACACCTGCCCGAAATGCGGGTCGAAGAACCTGCGCCAGGACGAGGACGTACTGGATACCTGGTTCTCCTCCGCTCTCTGGCCGTTCTCCACACTGGGCTGGCCAGATGATAATGAGGATCTGAAGTATTTCTACCCGACCAGCACACTGGTTACGGGCTACGATATCATTTTCTTCTGGGTCATCCGCATGGTATTCTCCGGCATTGAAACCATGGGCGAGATCCCGTTTGAACACGTATATGTCCATGGTCTGGTCCGTGACGCGGAAGGCCGCAAAATGTCCAAATCCCTGGGCAACGGCATCGATCCGCTGGATGTCATCGAGCAGTACGGCGCGGATGCCCTGCGCTTCATGCTGATGAACGGTGTGACGCCGGGCAACGACATGCGGTTCATCACCGGTAAACTCGAAGCCGCCCGGAATTTTGCCAATAAATTATGGAATGCTTCCCGCTTCGTCATTATGAATATTACGGACGAAAACGGGGAATTTATAGACGACGCAGAAATCTATGCCGGTCTGGACGGCGCGGCCCTGACCAACGAGGACAAGTGGATCGTGTCCGCCATCAATGCGGCGGCTGAGGAAATCACCGCCAATATGGAAAAATTCGAGCTGGCGCTGGCGTCCCAGAAGGTCTATGACCTGATCTGGAATAATTACTGTGACTGGTACATTGAATTTGCCAAGGGCAGATTATATGGCGGGGATGAAGCAGACAAGCAGACAGCGCGCCGGGTTCTGGTGATCTGTCTCAAGAAGCTGTTAATGATGCTGCATCCGTTCATGCCGTTTATCACCGAGGAAATCTGGTCCGCGCTTCCGCGGATCGCGGCGGAGTCCGATGAGGCGAATCCGCAGGGCTTCCTGCTGCGCCAGGCGTGGCCGGTTTATGCGGAAGCGGATTCCTATCCGGCGGAGGAAGCCGAAATCGAAGCGGCCATGGAAGCGATCCGGGTAGTCAGAAACATTCGGAACGAAGCGGGCACCGTGCCTTCCAGAAAGGTCAATGCCGCCGTACTGGCGGAGGCCGGCACGGAAGAAAAGCTGATGCGCACGGAACGGCTGATCCGCACCCAGGCAGGCGTGGAAGAGCTGAGCTTCATTAAAAACAGAGAAGAACTGACCGGCGAAGTGATGTCCGGCGTTATGAACGGCGCGGAAATATTCATTAAAACCGACGATCTGATGGATTATCAGACAGAATATGACCGCCTGCTGAAGGAACAGAAAAAGCTGCAGGGCGAAGTGGACCGAGTCGAGAAGAAGCTGTCCAACCAGGGCTTTGTGAGCAAGGCGCCGGAACAGGTCATTGCCGCAGAAAGTGAAAAGCAGGTGAAATACTCCGATATGCTGGCGAAGGTGACGGACCGGCTGGCAGTCGTAGAAAAGAAGCTGGGAAAATGATGACGTACGAAGAAGCACTGGAAAAAATCCATTCGTTTGAAGTGTTCGGCTCAAAACTGGGTCTGGAGCGGATGCAGAAGCTGCTGGACCTGCTGGGCAATCCGGAAAAGGGACTGAAGATCATTCATGTGGCCGGCACCAACGGCAAGGGTTCGGTCTGCCGCTACGTGTATTCGGTTCTCCGGGAAGCCGGCTGCCGGACGGGCATCTACGTATCTCCCTATGTGGAACGCTTTACCGAGCGCATCGAATGCGACGGGCGGGAAATCAGCCCGGAGGAACTGGCTGTCAATACGGAAAAGGTGCTGGCAGCGGTGGATCAGATGCTGGCGGAGGGCCTGGAATCGCCGACGGAATTCGAAGTGGTCACGGCCATCGGATTCCTGCATTTCGCGAAGGAAAAGGCGGATTTCGTTGTACTGGAAGTCGGCATGGGCGGCCGGGGCGATGCGACCAATATCTGCGCGCCGATGGCGACCGCCATTACCTCTATCGATTATGATCATATGGCGGTGCTGGGTAATACCCTGCCGAAAATTGCGGTGGAGAAAGCCGGCATCATCAAACCGGGTGTGCCGGTGGTAGTCATGGTGAAGGACGGACAGGCGAAACAGGCCATCCGGGAGATTGCCACCCGCCGGAAGGCGCCGTTCATCGATGCGTCCCGCGCAGTGGTCAGCGGGATTGAGGAAGATCTGACAGGGTATTCTTTCGATGTGGATTTCAGCGCTTTCCGGGGCAGGAGAGCGCCGGGGGAAACAGCGGAAGAGCAGGCCAATCAGTGCCGGAAGCCGGAAGCGGTTGGCATTCCGGATCTGTCCCGGCCGGAACGGGTCGGGAAGCTGAAGCTGGGCATGCCCGGCCGGCATCAGGTTGATAACGCAGTGGTGGCGCTGCTGCTGCTGCGGCTGGTGGCGGACGCCGGGTTCCCGATTCCGGAGGAAGCGCTGCGCAGCGGCATGGCGTCTGCAAAGCAGCCGGTGCGCTTTGAGGTGTTTGAAGGAGAACCGCCGTTCATTCTGGACGGCGCCCACAATCCGGCGGGCATCCGTTCGCTGGTCACCTCGGCGGAGGAATTGCTGAAAGACCGCAGGATCCTGCTCTGTGCAGGCATTCTGGGCGATAAAGAATACGAGAGCATGGCGGCGCAGCTGAGCAGCCTCGGCGCAGACGTCATCATTACAAGAGTCCCCGTTCCCCGGGGCATGAGCGCGGAAAAGCTTGCGGAGGCATTTCGCCGGGCGGGCTGCCGCGTAATGAATGATTATGAAGATTACAGGGAGGCCTTCCGGGAATCGGTCCGGCTGGCTTCCGGCTATGATGTGGTAATCTGGGCAGGTTCGATCTATCTGGTAGGTGCGGTACGCACGCTGCTTAAGGAGTACCGGGATGACAGAACAAGCGAACAGAAGAAAACCGGAGAAGGTACTGCTGTTTTATAACCCGAAAGCGAGCAGCGGCCTTTTCAAGAACAATCTGGATAAAATCATCGCCCGGTTTCAGACGATCAAGCAGATTGTCGTGCCGATCCGGGCGGGGGATGACATCGTTCTTGACGAATTCCTGGAAACCGTACAGGATGATAACTATGTCAAGATCGTGGTGTCCGGCGGTGACGGCACCGTGAACCGGGTCGTCAATGCCATGGTCCGCACCGGCTGTGAGCTCCCGCTGGCCATTCTGCCGGCAGGCACAGCCAACGGGTTTGCGCACGCCTTCAATATCCCGCCGGCGGATATCGACAAGATGCTGGATATTGCAGTGGGGGATAATTATGCCACAGCGGATGTGGGACTCTGCAACGGCAGCTATTTTGTCAATTCCGTGGCGATCGGCGCCGTGATTGACGCCAGCCAGAAGACTACGACGGTTACGAAATATGCCCTGGGCATTTTTGCCTATTATATTAAAGCGCTTTCCGAGCTGCACAACCTGCGGGCGCTGGATGTGACCATTACCACACCCGACCGGGTCATGCGGGAAAATATTTTCTTCATGGTGGTGCTCAACGGGAAATCCGCGGCCGGCCTGCGCCGTCTCGGCACGCATTCCGATATCAGCGACGGTCTGCTGGACGTGATCATTTTCAAGGAAATGAAAGTCTCCGAGGTTCCTGTCATGGCACTTGGCGTGATTCAGGGAAAGCACATCGATAATGAGAATGTTATCTATTTCCAGACACCGCGCCTGAAGATCGAATCCTGTATGCCGCTGGGCACGGACATCGACGGGGAGTTGGGCCATCCGCTGCCGCTGGAGATTGAAAGTGTGCCGGGCAGGCTGACCGTGAATGTCCGGCCGGCAAGCGAACCGGAAGAGATCGGGTTGAGCAGGAGAATCCCGGGACTGCCGGGGCAGGAGAAAAAACCATGGTTCGGATTGAAACCACGTATGAACATGAAAGACTGAACTCGTTTTATGAGGCGATGGGGCTTGAAATCTCGGAAGCCGATCCGGTGGGGACCGATGCGCTGAAGAGTTTTCTGGCTTATGTTAATGATACGTTCGCCGGCGCCTGTACACTGGCTTTCCGGCAGGGCGATTATATTATTGACGGGATCGCGGTGGACGAGCAATTCCGCGGGGAAATGCTGGGCACCCGGCTTCTGGAAGCAGCCATCGGCGAAATCCTGGAGCGGGGCGGCAGGGAACTGTACCTCGTGGCCCGGGCGCCGGACTTCTTTAAAGCCAACGGGTTTGACATTGTAGCGCGGGAGGATGCGCCGGAGTTTTTCGAATGCGCCGGCTGCGACCAGTACCGGAAGACCTGCTTCCCGGAGGTCATGAAAAAAGAATTGAAAAAAGACTGAAAAACGCGCAGGCCGCATATGTAATGGCCTGCGCGTTTTGCTGTCCGGGGGCGGCCTGAGGGAGAAGATGTCAGCGGATGCAAGCGCCGGTTGCAGGACAAACTGCTGTTTACAGTTCAAACTGAAACGGATCCCGCTTGAAATTCTCTTCCTGGTACTGCAGGAGATAGGCCAGGCAGTGGCCCTGCTCCTCGCTGGCGATCTCGATGTATTCTTCCATCCGGTCTTCCCGGATCGCGCCCAGCTCTCCGGCGAAGGTCAGTCGTTCCACATTGTCCGCACGGATGACCCGGGGGATATACTGGCAGATCGTTTTGGTGTACACATCCCGCATGAATTCGGACAGGTCAAACGGATCGCTGAGCCGGAATTCCGCAATGTTGTAGCGGTCCTCAATCTCAGCCAGTACACTGTATCCTTCATCAAATTTGCGCATATTGTAGGCGTCGAAATACAGCATCGTGGCATTCAGGTAACTGATGCGCCGGCTCTCGTTGAGGGCGGCCACCACGAACCGCTTGATTTCGCCGCCTTTTTTCATGTCGTAAATGTAAAGCTGGGTGAGCTTCGGGCATTTCTGGAATGCGTTCTCATGAAAATGAATCAGGCTGCTCGGGAAGGTGAGGCTGCGAAGCTTCGGGTTGTCCGCGAACGCGTAGGCATTGATGTTTTCCAGGTTTCTGGAAAGCACTGCACTTTCCAGACGGCGGCAGCCGCGGAACGCGGAACCGTCAATCACGCGGACGGAATCCGGAAGAGTCACTCTGCGCAGCCGCTTTGCGCCGCGAAATGCGCTGAAGGCGATTTTGGTAAGCGGCACGCCGTTCCACATCTCCGGAATGGTAATTTCCTCCGCCTCCTCATCATAGAAAGAATTCAGCGTCGCGGAAGCACCGTCCGTCGCTACACCGTAACCGGAACGGTCATTTTCGTCTTTGATAATTCCCATAGATCTATATTCTCTCCTTAATTATAATGCCGGCCATCCTCCGGCCGGCCAGCCGGAGGAAATCAGACAGGTTATAAGACAGGTTATTCAGCAAGAAAAAGTATACCACGTTCCGGGCGCCGGAACATTAAAAAAATACTTTTGCAGGATACCAAAAAATCAGACGCAGAATGCAGAAAAACCTGTGCAGTCCATCATGAATGATATTTTCGCGAGAAAAACATTATAAAAAAATAAAATTTGTTTTAAAATAAATACAATCACGGAAACCGTTCTTATTCGCCGCAATACCAACTAAACCAAACAAAGAATCTTGCAATCCAAAGAATTCTTTGATATACTCACATATGATCAGTAGTGCTATTCATAAATGGCAGAAATCATCTGATGTTTCCGTTATTATCACCTGATTAGAAGTAGAACCTTATGAATCTGTTTCCTTTATATAATTCACTGCGAATTGCGCTTATTGCTACAGTACTGGTATTTTTCCTCGGCATTTTCTGCGCGTATTACATTGCCAAACTGCCCCGGGTCCTCAAGGGAGTCCTGGACGTGATCCTGACACTGCCGATGGTTCTGCCGCCGACAGTAGTCGGGTACTTTATTCTTATTGTAATGTCGCCGAACTCGACGTTTGGCGGATGGATACTGGAATTGTTCGGCAAAAAAATGGTTATGACCTGGTATGCTGCGGTGATTGCTTCCGCAGTGGTGGCATTTCCGCTGATGTACCGGACAGCGCGGGGAGCATTTGAAAGCTTTGATGAGACGCTGCGCTTTTCCGGGCAGACTCTGGGCCTGTCCAATACCTATATTTTCTGGAGAATTACCATGCCGTACTGCCGGCAGGGGATCATCGCCGGGACGGTGCTTGCTTTTGCGCGGGCGCTGGGCGAATACGGCGCTACCAGTATGGTAGCCGGTTACATTCCGGGTAAGACAGCTACGATTTCCACTACAGTATACCAGCTGTGGAGAACCAACGACGACGCAGGTGCATTCCGGTGGGTAATGATCAATCTGGCCATTTCCACGGTGGTACTGCTGGCGGTCAATTTTGTTGAGAAACGGGAAAAGAATACAAAAAGCAGGGCGGTTTCCGTCGGAGCCAGGGGGTAAACCGTCATGTCGCTGGATATGAATATAAAAAAAGACTTTGGCGGATTTGTGCTGGATCTGGAGCTGCACGCGGAAAATGAGGTGCTGGCTTTGCTGGGGGCGTCCGGCTGCGGCAAGAGTATGACGCTGAAGTGCATCTCCGGTATTGTGACTCCGGATGAAGGCTATATAAAAGTAAATGACAGAATTCTGTTTGACAGTGCGAAAAACATCAATCTGTCTCCGCAGGAACGGCATGTGGGGATGCTGTTTCAGAACTACGCTCTGTTCCCGTCCATGACCGTGGAACAGAATCTGATGACCGGTATGGCCACCAGAAAGAATCTCGGCAAAGAACAGAAGAAGCAGATCGTGCGGGAAATGATCGACAAATTTTACCTGACCGGCCTGGAAAAACATAAGCCGTCCCAGCTGTCCGGCGGACAGCAGCAGCGGGTTGCCCTGGCCAGAATCATGGTGTCGAAACCGGAAATCCTCATGCTGGACGAACCGTTTTCCGCGCTGGACAGTTTCCTGCGCTGGGAACTGGAGCGGGAGCTCATGAAAGTTCTGGAAGATTTTGAAGGCACTTCCATTATCGTATCCCATAACCGGGATGAAGTGTACCGGATCAGCGACAACATTGCCGTGATTGCTGACGGACATAAAGATTGTTACGGATCCAAAGAGGAGCTGTTCCGTAATCCTCCTACCTATCAGAGTGCACTGCTGACGGGATACCGGTATTTTACCAGGGCGGAATACATTGACCCGGAACATGTCCGGGCGCTGGACTGGAATACCATCCTGAACTGCAAAACGGATCCGGCGGTGAAGTATCTGACTCTGCGCCCGGAAAAGGTGCGGGTGGTCAGTGAAGCGGAAGCGGCAGATCTGGACAATGCACCGCGCTTCCGGGTCATTAACAGCATAGACAACCTGCATGAACACATCCTTCTTCTGACGGCGGGTGAGATCCATGAGGGATACGGCGCAGAACAGGATTTTGAGCAGCTGAACATTCACATTTCCCATGAGGAATGGAAAAAGGCGGAGGGCGCAGAATGTGTTTATCTTCATTTTGAAGAAGGCTGTCTGATTCCACTGACTAAATAACGCGGGCAGGTCGATTCCGGCCTTCGATGCAGGTAAAGGATTCCGGAAACGGAATGAACGGGTTTGCAGGTGAAGCATGCACGCCTGCGGCTCTTCATATAATATGTGTAATTATTTTCAACAACATTATCATCAGAAGGAGCACAGAAAAATGAAGAAAAAATTATTTGCTTCCGTGCTGGCGCTGGCGATGGTATTCTCCATGGCGGCGTGCGGCACCTCTTCCACGCCGGCAGATTCTGCAGCAGAACCTGCTGACTCTTCCAAAACAGCGGCTGAACCGGTTTCCGGTGATATCTATGTATCCGCTGCTGCGTCCATGACCGAATCTCTGGACGAAGTCATCGCTCTGTTCAAGGAAGCGAATCCGGACGCAAATGTTATCACTACGTATGATTCCTCCGGTACTCTGAAGACTCAGATCACCGAAGGCGCTGACTGCGACGTATTCATTTCCGCGGCGCAGAAGCAGATGAACCAGATGGACGAAACCAGCGAAGAATTTGAAGGCACCAACTATGTACTGCAGGGTTCCCGTGTAGACCTCCTGGAAAACACCTGCGTACTCGTTACGAACCCGAACGGCGACAAGAACATCACCGACTGGCAGTCCTTCGTAACAGCCCTGTCTTCCGCTCAGAGCAGCGATGACCTGATCTTCGCCATGGGTAATGCTGACGTTCCGGTAGGCGCTTACACTTCCAAGATCCTGACCGCACTTGGCCTCGATGAAGCGGCGCTGGCTTCCAAGGGCATCATCAGCTACGGCTCCAACGTAAAGGAAGTTACTACGCAGGTTTCCGAAGGTTCCGCTGACTGCGGCATCATTTACTCTACTGATGCTTATTCCGCAGGTATGGAACCGGCTGCGACAGCAGATTCCTCTCTGGCAGGCAAAGTAATCTATCCTGCAGCGGTTATGGCGAACACCAAGAATCAGGAAGCAGCAGAAGCATTCCTGAAGTTCCTGCAGACCGATGAAGCGATGGCGTGCTTCGAAAAGGTAGGTTTCCTCGCTGTTAAGTAAACCGATCCGACAGATGCATAAGCATTTTCTTTCATCCGAAATGGGAGGCGACCGGAAAACCGGCCGCCTCTTTTTCATTTGTTCGCCGGCTCTCGCCGAACACGGCGTACTGTTTTCAGTTGAGCGAAGCATGGGGATTTGGTATAATAATCTGACAGGAACTGTGGAAGAAGGACCCTCCGGGCCGGTTTTTCACAGGCATTCATAACCTGAAGGAGGTATACTTTATGTTCAAGTGTGGTTTTATTTATGTTGCTCCCGGCGTGGATCCGGAAAAGGCAAGAGCGTTTATTCCTTCCGATGAAATTGAAATGACAGTTGTCGGCTGTGCGGACTATGCGCAGGCTGTGGAAGTTGCCAAGGATATGGTAGCGTCCGGCATCGGCGCGGTAGAACTCTGCGCAGGCTTCGGTTTCGAAGGCACCGCTATGATTAAGAAAGCAATCCCGGGGATCCCGGTTGGTTCCGTGAAGTTCGATTTCCATCCGGCCTTTGATTTCAAGACCGGCGACGATATGTTCATGTAATAGATATGAGTACGTTTAGAATTATTAAAGGCTCACAGGCCAAAGAGGCGGATCGCTATGCCATCGAAGAGATGAAGATTCCGTCTCTGACGCTGATGGAAAATGCTTCCCGTTTTGTGGCGGATGCCGCTAAGAGAATCGCGGAAGCGGACGCTCCGATTCTGATCTGCAGCGGTACCGGCAACAATGGCGCGGACGGGCTCTGTGCGGCGTGCATTCTGCATGAAGAGGGATACGGCAATATCACCGTTGTGCTCTGCGGAGACGAAGACAACGCGACGCCGGAATGGAAGCACCAGATGGAAGCGTATACTGCGCTGGGTCTGCCGCTGGTTCGTTTTGACGAGAATACTGATATTAATGATCTTGTACCGGAGCCGGCGGTCCTTATAGACGCGCTGTTCGGCATCGGGCTGCACCGTCCGGTGAAGGGACTGTTCAAGACCCTCATCGAACAGATCAATCTGACCAAGGGATGGATTCTTTCGGTTGACATTCCTTCCGGCATCGATTCCGATACCGGTGAAATGAAGGGCGAAGCCGTCCGTGCAGATGAAACCGTGACCTTCGGATGCCGGAAAACCGGTCTCTGTGCGCGGCCGGGCGAAAAATATGCCGGCCGGATCCGGATTGTGGATATCGATATTCCGGAAGAGGCGTATCTGCACGCGGTTCAGCTGTAGCGGATAAGATATTAGTAATAATAAGAGGCTGTGAAAAGCACGGAGGATCGTCTTTCCACAGCCTCTTTGTTGTATATAGAAAACCCCGCGTTGAACGCGGGGTTCTGAAGATGCTATGCATTTGACCAGAAATCCTCCAATACTTAAACTGAATATGCGGTCTGGCAACTGCAATATCAGTAGAAGAATGGAGGATTACATGGGTCTTAATGACATTCACAGTTTATCCCATTCAAAATGGAATTGCAAATATCATATCGTATTTGCACCCAAATATAGAAGGATGGCAATGTATGGGCGGTATAAAATTGCTATTGGAAAAATACTGAGACAATTATGTGACTGGAAAGGTGTAAACATTCTGGAAGCAGAAGTGTGTCCGGATCACGTTCATATGTTGGTTGAAATACCGCCCAAGTTGTCTGTATCGAGTTTTATGGGCTATTTGAAAGGGAAAAGTGCAACCATGATATTTGAGCAATTCGGGGAGTTGAAATATAAGTATCGTAATAGAGAGTTCTGGTGCAAGGGATACTATGTAGATACAGTGGGTAAAAATACTGCCCGAATTGCGGAATATATAAAACATCAACTGGAAGAGGATAAACTCGGAGACCAGTTGAGTTTCATTAGTTCGGATCCCAAGAAGAAAAGAAGAAGTTAGCTGAATGTACGCAGCTGCCAGACCGAATTACGTGTTGTACGCGTGGCGAGGAACAAGGGCTATGCCCGAATGAGAAAAACCCCGCGTTCAACGCGGGGATCCTTTTTTTT
>JAFWDF010000050.1 GCA_017534025.1 Bacillota bacterium | reverse complement strand
TGTTAATGATATTGCGCCGGCAAATGTGGAGGATGTTGTCCTGGAAAGCGCGGCCGGATTCGAAAAAGGCGATCTGCTGATCCGCGTGGACAAGCTGTCCAAGAGCTTTGGCGAGAGGGAAATATTCAAGGATCTTTCCATTGACATTCACAAGGGGGAGGTCATTGCGATCATCGGCCCGAGCGGCTGCGGAAAATCGACTTTTATCCGTTCGCTGAATCTGCTGGAGCAGCCGAGCGGCGGCCACATCTATTTTGAAGGGACGGACATTCTCGATCCGAAATCGGATCCAAACCGTGTCCGCATGAAGATCGGCATGGTTTTCCAGCAGTTCAATCTGTTCGATAATATGACCATACGGAAGAATATTACCTTTGCTCCGGTGCGCCACCGGATGATGACCGCGGCAGAGGCGGATGCCAGGGCGGATGAGCTCCTGAAGAGAGTCGGCCTGCTGGAGCACGCGGACAAATATCCGCGGCAGCTTTCCGGCGGCCAGAAGCAGCGGGTGGCGATTGCCCGTTCTCTGGCGATGAATCCGGACGTCATGCTGTTCGATGAGCCGACGTCCGCGCTGGATCCGGAAATGGTTAATGAAGTGCTGAATATCATGAAGGAACTGGCCGAAGCCGGCATGACCATGATTGTCGTGACCCATGAAATGGGCTTCGCCAGGGAAGTGGCGGACCGGGTGGTCTTCATTGACGACAAGCACGTCTGCGAGGACGAGCCGCCGGAAGAATTCTTCAATAATCCGAAGCATCCGCGGCTCAAGGCCTTCCTATCCAGCGTGCTGAATTAGGCGGGCTCCGGTGAGCAGAAATAGAAAGTCAGAGATTTGAGATGGCGGGCTGGCCTGCCCATGGGTGCTCGGCGGCAGAGTCTGGTTGATGTTCGTCGGCAAGCGTGTCTGAGCCGCCGAACCGGAAGATGTCGAGGGGCTATGCTGCAAGACGCTGGCGCCGTGCCGGATGCAGGACAAATTGAATTAAATGGCGATGAAATGTCCGGCAGAGCCGGACATTTCTTCGTTTAAAGCAGCAGGTTGTCCGGCAGGCGGCGGGAAAAACGGCAAAAAACGGCTTTTAGAGAGGGCCGTGCCGGGCAAATCCAATCCCAAAGTAGTAAAATGTCCGGCAGAGCCGGACATTACTTCATTCAAAACAACAGATTGTCCTGCAGACAGCGGGAAAAGCAAAAAAATCATTTTCCGATAAGTTGTTCGCATACTCAATAAATCCATTCTGAGTTATTTCCTGAAAAAAGGCTTTCAATTCCGCAGGAAAGTGGTAAAATATTACATGGAAAATATTTACAGCTCGATACTGGGTAAGTTCGAGGACGAGGAAGAAAGATGATAATGGGAAGCCAGATCATTAACACAATATATTTCTTGTAATAAAGGAGTTGGAAATGCAGGATTTTTTAAGGTATGTAAATTGGGAAATAAAAGAGCAAAAAAACAGGCGTCAAAGATGTCTGAAAATGATAAAAAAGTTGCCCCAAGGCACACTTGCATGTGATACAGACCGTGGGGGCAGGATTCAATACAGAATGCTGAAAGATGGGAAGAGAAAGAGGATCCGCGCATCTGATCCGCTGCTTGAAAAGCTCAAAGAGCGAAAACTCTGTGAGGACGTTATTCGTAAGACTGATGAAAATATTCAAATGCTGGAAAAAATAAAGAAGAATTATCAAAATACAGATCTGGTGGACTGTCATCAGCAGCTCCCGAAAGCATACCAGGGGATAGAGGATTCGTTCTTTAAAGAGCTCGGCGTTTTGACAGAAGCGGAATTTCGCAGGATTTTTCAAACGGATCCGGCATATCGACTGGAGCAGCGCGTTCATACGCTGAGTTCCGGAGGGAAGGTTCGCAGTCGCGTAGAAATGACCATCGCGGAAAGGTATCTCGCAAGAGGCCTGGTATTCACCTATGAGCCGTGTCTGATTCTGCACGACAAAACGGTCATTCATCCGGATTTTGCGATTCTGGTCAAATCCACAAATCGGGTCATGCTGCATGAGCATGTTGGAGATTTGAACAAGGAAGAATATCGCAAATATTTCGTGTGGAAAATGGAGCAGTATATTAAAAACGGGTATTTGCCGATGCGGGATATAATATTCACCTATGAAAATGAAAAAGGCTCAGTGGATGTGTTTGAAATAGACCGGCTGATTGATTGTTTTCTGATATAGGATCGTGGATCGCGGACCGCTTTCTGCGACATAATATAGCAGGGCGCCCTTTGAAACAGCCTTTTTCCGGAATTGCTCCGGCCAAAGACGGTTTCAGAAAGGGCGCCCTTTTTAATTTAATTAATGCTCCGCTTTCCACTTTTTGATCTGTTCCAGGCGGGCCTTGTACTTTGCTTCCAGGCCCTGGTCGGATGGCTGGTAATATTCCCGCCCCAGCAGGGAATCCGGCAGGCACTGCATGGAAGTGATATGCTCCTCGAAATCGTGGGCATACTGATAGCCTTTTCCGTAATCCAGATCCTTCATCAGCCGGGTCGGCGCATTGCGGATATTCAGAGGCACCGGCTCGGCCAGCTGCGCGAGCGCATCCTTGCGGGCGGCCAGGTAAGCGGTTTCCATGGCGTTGGATTTCGGCGCCATGGCCATGTAAATGACCGCATGGGTGAGATGCACATTGCATTCCGGCATGCCGAGAAAATGGCAGGCCTGGTAGGCCGCTACGGCAATTTCCAGCGCGCGGGAATCCGCCAGGCCTACGTCCTCACTGGCAAAACGGACCACACGGCGCGCGACATACAGCGGATTTTCACCGGCCTCCAGCATGCGGGCAAGCCAGTAAACCGCAGCATCCGGATCGGAATTCCGCATGGATTTGTGGAGCGCGGAAATCAGATTATAATGCTCTTCTCCGTTTTTATCGTAGAGCAGGGATTTCTTCCCGATGCACTGCTCCAGCGTTTCCCGGGTCACGGTAATGCTGCCGTCATTTCCTACATCTCCGTTCAGCACCACCATTTCCAGAGTGGACAGCGCGGAACGGGCATCTCCGTTGGCGAAATTCGCGATCAGGTCCAGCATGTCCGGCTCGTACCGGACTTCCATATTGCCAAACCCCCGCTCGTCCTCCAGCGCCCGCTGCAGCAAAACCTTAAGGTCATCCGCCGTCAGGGCCTGCAGGACGAACACCTGGCAGCGGGAGAGCAGCGCGCTGTTAATCTCAAAGGATGGATTTTCCGTGGTGGCACCGATCAGGATAATGCTGCCCTTTTCCACGAAGGGCAGGAAAGCGTCCTGCTGCGCCTTATTAAAACGGTGAATTTCATCTACGAACAGAATTGTTCGCTCTCCGAACCGGCGGTTTTCCTCCGCGACTTCCATCACCTTGCGAATCTCTTTGATGCCGCTGGTTACGGCAGAAAAATCGATAAAGGCGGATTTGGTCCGGGCGGCAATGATCCGTGCAAGCGTAGTCTTGCCCACGCCCGGCGGGCCCCAGAAAATCATGGAGGAAACCTGATCGGATTCGATCAGCCTGCGCAGCAGCTTGCCTTCTCCGAGAAGATGCTGCTGGCCGGCAAATTCCTCCAGCGTATCCGGCCGCAGCCGGGCGGCGAGCGGCTGGCTCACCGGGTTATCAAAAATAGTAAGCTGTTCCATATTGAAAACTCCAAATCCGTATCAGTCATGGCCGTCTTTCGGACTGCCCGCTTCCAGACGATCCCGCAGGGCTGTGAGATCCATGCGGTTCCCCGGAACCCGGCGGTTGTTTTCCTCCAGCATTCGCCGGATCTGCTCGTTCATATCGCGGATCGTCAGCTCGAATTCCCTGGAGGAGAGCAGCTTCGCGCCCTGGCCGCGAATAATGATCTGTTCCAGCGCATCGGAGGTCACGACGGTAATGTCGTAGCGTCCGCGGTTATCATGAACAAATTTTTCGATATAGGCGTCCGCGGTTTGCGCAGTGCGGGTGTAAACCACGTAAACCGGGCCGTATTCCGCGGTTTCCTCCAGATGATTCTGCACGCGGTAGGCATCGAACACGGCAATGATATCACTGTCCGTCATGGCGCGGTAATTGACCAGAATGTCCAGCAGCTTGTCCCGGGCGGCGATAATGTCCGCATCCGCCAGGTCGGACAGCTCCTTCCAGGCGAAGATGACATTATAGCCGTCTATGAGGAGGAATTTCGGAAGCGCCTCCTCCCGGCGGATGTGCACCGGCGCGATGTCCGCAGCCGGCTGCTTCTTCACGGTCTTTTTCCGGAATCCCCGGCGGGGTTCTTCTCTTTTATTGGCACCGGCTGTCCGCTGCAGAATGGCTTCCACTTCATCGGGACTGATCCACAGATCGCCGCCGGCAGAGGCCGGTTCGCCGGAACGGTCTGCCGCCGGAACCGGGTCTTCCGCCGCCGGTGCAGACAGGATGGAAGGCAGGTGCATGTACTGCGGCACTTCATCCCAGGGCACCGTGAAGCTGCTGCCGTTTCCGCAGAACACGGAATGCGGCGGATTGCGCAGATCGGATTCCGCGTCATAACCGGCGGCCGCAATGACTTCACCGGCATTGCGGCAGGGCTCGAATCCGCTGAGCGCCAGATTCAGGCGGCCGGTTCCGCGGGTATAGGCATTGACATCCTTTTGATAATTACGAATGGCCGAAACCGGCGCGCGTCCCTGCAGGACAGCTGAAGTTTCATTCTGCTGCAGATTGTCCTGGACGGCGCCCATATTGTCCAGATCGGTCATGGCACGGCCCACGTATTCAGACGGAAGGGCCAGCGTATACTCATAGTACGGTTCCAGCAGGACGCTGTCCGCCTGCATGAGACCCTGCCGGACAGCCCGGTAGGTGGCCTGCCGGAAATCCCCGCCCTGGGTATGCTTGGAATGGGCCTTGCCGGACGCCAGCGTAATGCGAATATCCGTAACAGGCGCTCCGGTCAGCACGCCGCGGTGTTTCTTCTCTGCCATATGCGTCAGGATCAGGCGCTGCCAGTTCTTCGCCAGAGCGTCTTCGCTGCAGCTGCTGCCGATGGTAATGCCGCTGCCGGGCAGACCCGGCTCCAGGAGCAGATGCACCTCCGCATAATGCCGCAGCGGTTCAAAATGCCCCACGCCTTCCACTGTGTTTGCAATGGTTTCCCGGTACATCACGGTGCCGTCGGAGAACGATACGTCCAGGCCGAACCGCTTCTTTATGGAGGAAGCCAGGATTTCCGTCTGCACTTCCCCCATGATTTCCGCGGTAATTTCCATGTTTTTTTCATTCCAGGTCAGCCGGAGCTCAGGCTCTTCATCCTCCAGTTCCTGCAGCTGGTGGTAAAACAGGCGCGGGTCGGCGCCCGCCGGCAGTACCAGACGATAAGCAAGCACCGGTCTCAGCAGCGGCTCGCCGGCCGCCTCCTCAAACCCGAAACCGTCGGCCTGCCTCGACGCCGTGAGACCCGTGACCGCGCACACCGTGCCGGCCGGCGCCTCCGTCACTTCCTCGAACCCGGCGCCGTTGTACACGCGGATCCGGCTGACCTTCTCCGACCAGGCTTCGCCCTGGCTGTCCGTGCCGCTGAGCGTGTCCCGCACCTTCAGAACCCCGCCGGTAACCTTGAGATGAGTGAGGCGGGCGCCCTTTTCATCATGAGTGATTTTGAAAACCCGGGCGCCGAATTCTGCCGGCCATGGCAGCGGCTCCGCCCATGTTTCCAGAAGTCCGGCCAGTTCCCGGATGCCTTCCAGCCGCAGCGCGGACCCGAAGCAGCATGGTACAACGCTGCGCCGGCGGATTGCCTGCCGGATATCTTCTTCGGCAAGACTGCCGGTTTCCAGAAACTGCTGCAGCAGGTCATCCTCGCAGACGGCCACATTTTCCAGCCAGGTGTCCGGCGCGTCCTGTCCGCCAGCATCCGCGCCGCCGGCGGTCGCTTCGGGACCTGTGCCGGAGCCTGCTTCACCGGCCGCAAAGGCGCCGGCCGCCGGCGTAAAATCCACGCAGGCCGCGCCGAATTCCCGGCGCAGCTCCTCCATGATCTGCGCCGGGTCATTATCCGGCTGGTCCATTTTATTCACAAAGATGAAAACCGGAACGCTGTAGCGTTCCAGCAGATTCCACAGCGTGCGGGTGTGGCTCTGCACCCCGTCGGAGCCGCTGATCACAAGGATCGCGTAATCCAGTACCCGCAGGACACGTTCGGTTTCCGCGGAAAAATCGGAGTGGCCCGGCGTGTCCAACAGCGTGATGCACTGGCTGCCGTTGCGGAAAACGGCCTGCTTGGAATAGATCGTGATGCCGCGGGTCTTTTCCACTTCGTCCGTATCCAGAAAAGCGTCTCGGTGATCCACCCGGCCGATCTTTTTCAGAGCGCCGCAGGTATATAATAATGCTTCTGACAATGTAGTCTTCCCTGCGTCAACGTGAGCAAGGATCCCCAGGGTCAAATTTGTCATGAATTCTTCCTTACAATGTGGCTGTGTGATATAATTAAATGCTTAGTCTGAGTTGCTCCGGAGAGCCTCAGATTAATTATATATCTTCCGGGGCAATAGTGCAAAAGAACGTTCGCGCGGCACGGAATTGAGGCTTCGCAGGAGAGCGTTGTCAGAAAAACAGGAATGCCTGCCCCGCCGGGAATCATTGCCAGCAAAACAATTATAAGAAAATAGAGGAAACAGTTGCTATGAAAGAACTCATTACCATTGAACTGGTTACGAAGAACGGAATGAAAATCATTCAGGAATTTCAGGGAATTCAGCTGTATGAGGTGGCAGAAAAGTATTACGGCAAGGAGGACGGCCTGACGCCGATCTTTGCCCGGGTGGATGACCGGGGCTGGGATCTGCTGCATCATCTGAACCGCTCCTGCCGGGTGGAATTTATGGATATGAGCACCCGCCTCGGCAGAATGACTTACCAGAGAACGATCTATTTCCTTTTTAAGGTTGCGCTGCATGAAATCGCGCCGCATCTGAGCTGTGCGCTCCGGTTTCCTTTGAATGACGGCATTCTGATCGAACTGCAGGGGGAGAGGAAAAAAGACGGTTCCCTGGCCTGGGAAATCGAAAAACGCATGCGGGAACTGATTGCCAGCGGCGTGCGGTTTCAGCGCCGGATTCTCCGGAGAGAGGAGATTCTCGGACCGGACCGGCCGGAGCTGATTACGGATTATCTTCTGGATCTGGTGGCAAACTGCGATGTGCAGGAAATCTTTGAATATGAATACGAGGGCTTCCGGGAGCTCTTCTTCGATCCCCTCATGGAATCGCCGGGTTCCCTGGACGTTTTTGAAATCGTGCCGTATCACGGGAATATCATCATCCGGGTGCCGAATTTCGGCAATCCGACCGGACTGCGGGAGTACCGGGACGACATTCTTCTGTACAAGTCCTTCGAGAAAACATCCGCCTGGCGACAGAACGTGGAGGTGGATTACATCGGCGATCTGAACCGGAAGGTGAACAGCGGCGCCTGGAGAGATCTGATTCTGGTCTGCGAGGCATACCATGAGAAAAAGATTGCGCTGATTGCCGATGAATTTATGGCCAGCGGCAAGCGGATCATTCTGATCGCCGGACCGTCCGCGTCAGGAAAGACCACTTTCGCGCAGCGCCTGTGCATTCAGCTGCGGGTCAACGGATTCCGCCCGCTCTATATGGGCACGGATGACTACTTCCTGGAACGGAATGAGATGGCCAGGGACGAGAACGGAAAACTCGATTTTGAAAACATCAGCGCAGTGGATGTGGATCTTTTTAACAAGCATCTGAATATGCTGCTGAACGGGGAAGAAGTCGATATTCCGGTCTTTGATTTTATCTCGGGAAGCAAGCGCTACGGCACACGGATCACGAGAGCGCAGGCGGATCAGCCGATCGTGATCGAGGGCATTCATGCGCTGAATCCGGAACTGACCTCCAAAATCGACAAGGATGTGAAATTCAGCATTTATATCAGCCCGCTGACCGTGCTGAATATCGACGAGGACAACCGGATCCCGATGACGGATCTCCGCCTGCTGCGGCGGATGGCAAGAGATATCCGTTCCAGAGACCGCTCCGCGGCATTAACACTGAAGCAATGGCCGGACGTGCGCAGGGGCGAAGAAAAAAATATATTCCCGTACATCGGACAGTCGGATACGCTGTTCAATTCCACGCTGACGTATGAACTGGCGGTCCTGAAACCGCTGGTGCTTCCGAGCCTGCAGGCGATCAGCAAAAAGGAAGACGTGTATCTGGAAGCGGAGAGACTGATCCGGGTGCTGCGCTGCGTGCGGAGTGTGGAAGATACCTCCATGATTATGAGCAATTCCATTATCCGTGAATTTATCGGCGGCGGCATGTGGGTGCAGTAATTTTTACAGGTGATTATGAATAAATATACAGACATACCATATCTTTCAACATTAAATGAGCCTCAGCTGGAGGCGGCGACCCATACGGAGGGGCCGCTTCTGATTCTGGCAGGTGCCGGCAGCGGAAAGACGGCGACAATGACCCGCCGCATCGCGTATATGATTCTGGAGAAAAATATTTCTCCGTACCATATTCTTGCGGTGACTTTCACCAACAAGGCGGCGAAGGAAATGCGGGAGCGGGTGGAATCCCTGGTGGGCGGCCACCTGAATATGTGGATCATGACCTTCCATTCCGCGTGCCTCCGGATTCTTCGCATGAATGCGGAGCTGGCCGGATACGCCGACGGCTTCGTAATTTACGATCCGGTGGACCAGAAAACGGTTATCAAAAATCTGATCAAATCGCAGAATGTGGACGACAAGATGTTCACGCCCAATTATGTCCTGAGCGTCATCAGCGATGCCAAGGAAAAAGGTGTGGACAGCAGCCGGTTCGGAGCCAATGCGGCGTCCATAAAGGAAAAAGTGCTGGCGAGGCTGTACCAGGGCTATGAAAAGACATTAAAAAAGAATAATGCCATGGATTTCGACGATATGATCTGGAAGACGGTAAAGCTCTTCCGGCAGTATCCCGATGTCCTGGAGGAATACCGGAACCGTTTCCGCTATATCATGGTGGACGAGTATCAAGATACGAATACCATGCAGTATCAGCTGGTGAAAGCCCTGGCGGCGGAGCACCGGAACATCTGTGTGGTCGGGGATGACGACCAGTGCATTTACGAATGGCGCGGCGCGGATATCCGGAATATTCTTTCGTTTGAGAAGGATTTCCCGGGAGCGAAGGTGATCAAGCTGGAGCAGAATTACCGTTCCAGCGGCAATATTCTCAAAGCGGCGCACGATGTGATCAGCCACAACCGCGGCCGGAAGGACAAGCGGCTGTGGACCGCGTCGGAGGACGGCAGCCTGCTGACGTATAAAAGGCTGGATAATGAAAAAGCCGAGGCACGCTTCGTGGCCGGGCAGATTCAGGATATGGTGCTGGACGGCGGCCGCCGGTACGGGGATTTTGCCGTTCTGTATCGGACCAACGCGCAGTCCCGTGCCTTCGAGGAATTTTTCCGCGGGACGATTCCGTATGAAGTGCGGGGGTCCCTGAAATTCTATGACCGCAAGGAAATCAAGGATATGATCGCCTACCTTCGTCTGGTGGTGAACCCAAGCGACGAAGTGGCGTTTGACCGGGTTATTAATGAACCGAAGCGCGGACTGGGCGACCGTACGGTGGAAAAGATCCGCGTGATTGCGGCCCAGCGGGGCGTGGGCATGCTGGATGTCCTGGCTGACGAGGAAGTCGTGAGCGGCCTGTCCGCCAAAGCCGGCGCGGGAGCGCGCTCCTTTGTTTCCCTGATCGCGGAATGCCGGAGCATGATGAATTACGGCCGGGACGAAGATACCGGGCACGGCTCGGTAAGTGACATTTACGACCGTATTCTGGTGGGCAGCGGCTATTTGGCATCGCTGGAAAACAGCCGCACCATCGAAGCAGAAAGCCGGATTGAAAACCTGCTGGAATTCAAATCGGCCATCATCGACCGGGAACTTGAGGACGGCATGCTGACGCTGACGGATTTCCTGGAGCAGATGACGCTGGACGCGGACGTGGAGAAAACCGAGGGAGAGGAAAC
The DNA here is from genome assembly GCA_017534025.1 of Bacillota bacterium. Taxonomy (GTDB): domain Bacteria; phylum Bacillota; class Clostridia; order Peptostreptococcales; family Anaerovoracaceae; genus RUG708. The sequence goes on along the minus strand of JAFWDF010000050.1, from coordinate 11,728 downwards.
GGACCGGGTTGTGTTAATGACCATGCACAGTGCGAAGGGGCTGGAATTCCCGGTTGTCTTCATGCCGGGCATGGAAGACGGGCTGTTTCCCGGCAGGCGGTCCATGGACAGTGAAGCCGGGCTGGAGGAGGAACGCCGGCTCTGCTATGTGGGCATTACCCGTGCAAAGGAGTCTCTGTTCCTCAGCAGCGCCATTACCAGAACACTTTACGGCAGAACAGACTACACCAGGGAATCGCAGTTCCTGAAGGAAATTGACCCGTCGCTGCTGGATCCGGATTCGGACCGGGTGGGGCGTTACAGTTATCCGGAAAATACCATGTCCGGAACCACCGGGGTTACGTATACCAGAACCAGCCGGCCGTTTGATCCGGTGCGACAGCAGTCGGATCAGCTGAAGAGAAAGAACCGGGAGCTTCGGCGAAGCGCGCCGGCCCGGAGCAATGCCGCGTACCGGCAGGGTATGAAGGTGCGCCATGCGAAATTCGGAGACGGGCTGATCATCGAGACGGACGGATCGGTTCTGAAAGTGGCTTTCGACAGGGCGGGCATCAAGAAACTGGCCGCCGGTGTTGCACCGCTGGAGATTCTGGAATGACAGGGGTCGCAGGAGCCGGCACTGTCTGCCTGCAGGGCTGCAGATGACCGTCTGCAGGGCCGCAGCACCAATTGATAAGAGAGGATAATCCGTCATGGAAAAAGAGCGGATCACAGATCTGTCCGCGCTGTCCCGGGAAGAGGCGGCGGCTCGGATGGATGAGCTGAAAGAACAGATCGAATATCATATCGATAAATATTTTAATGAAGACGCGCCAGAGATCACGGACCGGGAATTTGATCAGCTGACCCGGGAGATGCGGGCGCTGGAAAAGGCCTGGCCGGATCTGGCGCAGGCGGACTCGCCGGTCCGGAAGGTTGGCGGCACCGCAAAGCGGACGGCCGGGGTGGTGATTCCGCACCGCGTTCCGATGCTGTCCATCCAGGATGTATTCAGCCGGGAAGAAGTGGACAGCTTTGTCAATGACATGATTGCCACCCTCGGAGATGGTACGGAATTCGTGGTGGAGACCAAGATTGACGGCCTGTCCATGGCACTGCGCTATGAAAACGGCGAGCTGGTGACAGCCATTACCAGAGGCGACGGCCGGGTGCAGGGGGAAGATGTCACGGCCAATGCCCGGGTGATCGGCGATGTGAAGACCCGTCTGAAAGACGCGCCGGAATATCTGGAACTGCGGGGCGAGGTGTACATGAAGGAGGAAACCTTCCTGGCAGTGAATGAACGGCAGGAAATGCTCGGCCGGAAGCCGTTCGCCAATCCGCGCAACTGTGCGGCAGGCACGCTGCGGCAGCTGGATCCGGAAGTGACCAGGGAACGCGGGCTGTCCATGTTTGTGTTTAATTTGCAGGACGCCAGAGGAATCCGGTTTGAAAAGCATACGGACGTGTATGAGTATCTGAAAGAACGGGGCGTGCCGGTGATCAGCACATACTTCGTCTGCCGGACGGCGGAGGAAGTATGGCAGGCCATTGAAAAGATCGGCGCCATGCGGGGCGAGCTGGCCTATGACATCGACGGCGCCGTGGTCAAGCTGAACGATCTGAATGCGCGGGGCCGTTTTCCGGCCACTGCGAAAAATGACAGCTGGCTGGTGGCATATAAATATCCGCCGGAAGAAAAGGAAACTGTGATCCGGGATATCGAGCTGTCTGTGGGAAGGACCGGCCGGGTGACGCCGACGGCGGTGTTTGATACCGTCCGGCTCTGCGGCACCAACGTGTCCCGGGCGACGCTGCACAACCAGGATTATATAGACGGCCTGGATGTGGGCATCGGCGACACGGTCCGGGTGTACAAGTCCGGCGAAATTATTCCGACGATCAGCGGTGTGGTGAAGGAAAAACGGCCGGCGGGAACCGTCCGGTTTGTCATTCCCGGCCGCTGTCCGGTCTGCGGAGCGCCGGTGGTGCGCGAGAGCGACACCGCGGATATGAAATGCACCGGCAGCGCCTGTCCTGCGCAGTCCGAACGCCATATCATTCATTTTGCCGGCCGGGATGCCATGGATATCCGCGGCATGGGGGAAAAGAATGCGGCGGCTCTGGTCAGCGCCGGTTATGTGACGACGGTGGCGGATATTTACCGCTTGAAGGACCGGCGGGACGAGCTGGTGGAAAGCGGCCTGGTGGGAAGAGAAAAAGGAACGGATAAACTGCTGGCGGCCATAGACGCTTCCCGAAATAATGAACCGGACCGTCTGCTGACGGGACTGGGCATCCCGAATGTCGGGAAATCCGCAGCCAAAGCCATTCTGCGCGTATACGGCAGCCTCGATCAGGTGGCGCAAGCCTCCGCGGAGGAACTGACCGGCGTGGACGATGTGGGCGGCATTACGGCGGAAGCGGTGTATTCCTTCTTTCATGACGAATCGAATATCCGGCTCATCCGGGAACTGAAGGAACTGGGCCTGCGCATGGAAATGCAGGAAGCGCCGCCGGCGGGCGGCGTGCTGGAAGGCTCGGTGTTTGTCATTACCGGAACGCTGCCGAACCTGAGCCGTAAAGAGGCCGCGGATCTGATTGAAAAGAACGGCGGAAAAGTCAGCGGCAGTGTGTCGAAAAAGACTACGTACCTGCTGGCAGGGGAAGCGGCGGGCAGCAAGCTGGACAAAGCGCAGAAGCTGGGAGTGACGGTCATTGACGAAGCCGGCCTGCGGGCGATGCTCGGAGAATAAAAGGCAGGAGATCCGGCAGCGGGAAGACCGCCGGCTGACACCGCCGTTTAGAAAAGCATTGACGAAAGTACAGGTTTTTTATATAATAATTGGGCAGTTGTCCCTTAATGGCTTTATCAGCCGGGGCGGGTCCTGCGCAATAAGAACCTGTGAACCTCGTCAGGTCCGGAAGGAAGCAGCGATAAGCGGGAGCTCTTATGTGCCGCAGTTCAGCCTGTTTCGATACTGATAAAGCCTTTATCGGACAATTTTTTATTGCCGGAAAACCGGGGAGAAGAAGATTATGTACAGAGCATTATACAGAGATTTCCGGCCGGAACGATTCGAAGAACTGATCGGACAGGATCACATTGTCAGAATCCTGCAGAGTCAGCTGGCATCCGGTTCCACGAGTCACGCATATCTGTTCTGCGGGACCAGGGGCACAGGAAAAACCACGACGGCGCGGATTCTGGCCAAGGCTCTCAACTGCAGCAGCGAGGGTGAACGTCCCTGCTGCGAGTGTGACAGCTGCCGGGCGATCCGGGACGGCTCATTCATAGATGTGGTGGAAATCGACGCCGCTTCCAATAACGGCGTGGAAAATATCCGGTCGCTGCGGGATAACGTCAATTATCCGCCGGTAGTCGGAAAATATAAAGTATTTATTATAGACGAAGTGCATATGCTTTCGACGGGCGCTTTCAACGCGCTGCTGAAAACACTGGAAGAACCGCCATCCTATGTCGTCTTTATCCTGGCGACTACCGAACCGCAGAAGATTCCGGCTACGATTCTGTCCCGCTGTGTGCGCCTGGATTTCCGGCGTGTATCGGAACAGATGCTGGTGGATAATATGAAGCGGATCTGCGCGGCCCGCGGTGTGGAAGCAGAGGAATCTGCCCTGGGACTCATCGCAGTCAGTGCGGACGGGTCGGTCCGGGACAGCCTGAGCATACTGGAGCAGTGCATTTTCCCGGGCGAGGTGCTTCGGCGGGAGGATGTGGCGCAGATTCTCGGCACGGCCGGAGAGGAACCACTTATTCGACTGACCGAAGCGGTGCGCACGGGCAATGCATCGGAAGCCCTGCTGCTCCTGGACCGGATGATTGCTTCGGGCGTGGATGTTCGCCTGCTTATGAAGCAGTGGCTGGAGCATTTCCGCAATCTTCTGCTGGTGAAATATGTAAAGGATCCCGGCAGCATGCTGAGTATGTCCATGGAAAATGTGCAGCGGGTGAGCTCGCAGGCGGCGGATGTATCCACCGCTTTTATGGACAGGGCAATCCGGGAATTGACAGATACTATTGTCGGCACCCGTTGGTCTTCAAGACCGCGGGTCATGCTGGAAATCTGCACGGTAAAACTCTGCGCATCCCAGGAGAGTGAAGAAGCGTTTCAGCTGCGGTATGACGGCGCGCAGGCAGGGCACCCTGCGCCGGGGAGCGCGGGACAGACTGCAGCGGAGCCGCAGAAACCGGTTGCGGAACCTCCGGCACGGCAGGATTCGTTCGAGCCGCCGGCAGCCCCGGCAGCGCCGGCTCCGGAAGTATATGACGAACCACCTGTACCGGTGCCTCCGGCGGATTACGATGACACATATATTCCGGCCCCTCCGGGATGGGAGGACGAACCGCCGGCTGTATCCGTACCGGAACCGCCGGCTGCAACTGTACCGGAACCGGTCGGACAGACGGAACCCGATGACCGGATCTGGCAGCAGGTTCTGGATGAAGCGGCGTCCGAGTCCGGTTTGTTTACAAGATTTATAAACCAGACACATCTGACCCGCGTCGACGGCGATGTCTTTTTTATCCGCTGCGGAAACGAGCGGATGGGAAATCTGCTGGATACGAGGGGGCGGGAGACCGCAGAGCGGCTGATGTCGGAAAAAACGGGCCGGCCGATGCGCATGGCCTTCGATACAGGAAGAGGACCGGTGGAAGCACCGGCAGAAAAAGAGAACGGTCTGCCCGGGCAGGTCAAACAGCTGGAAACGTTTTTTGGCATGCCGGTGGAGATTGAATAACTCGTTTGGAAAGGAGAAATCATTATGGGAAAGGGAATGAAAGCAGGAAAGAAGCCTCGTCAGAGAGCAGGAAATATGCAGCAGCAGATGCAGCAGATCCAGTCAATGCAGCTCATGATGGAAAAAGCGCAGGAAGAGATCGAGGCGAAGGTCGTCGAAGCTTCCGCAGGCGGCGGCGCCGTCAGCGTCAAGGTGAGCGGGAAGAAGGAACTGCTGGAAGTGAATTTAAAACCGGAGGTTGTGGATCCGGACGATATCGAGATGCTGCAGGATCTGATCATTGCGGCGGTCAATGAAGGACTGCGCCAGATTTCCGAAATCAGCGAAGCTGAGATGTCCAAGGTTACCGGCGGAATTAATATTCCGGGCATGATGTAGGAACCGGTATGGCACTGCGTTATCCAAAGCCGCTGGAAGACCTGGTCAGGGAATTGTCCAGGCTTCCCGGCATCGGCGGAAAAACCGCGCAGCGGCTGGCGTTTCACATCCTGTCCATGGAGGACTCCCAGGCGGGCGCGCTGGCGGACTCCATCCGCCGGGCCAAGTCGGAAATGAAATACTGCCCGGTCTGCGGCAATCTGACGGACCGGGAACCCTGCGCCATCTGCGCGGATGAGTCCCGTGACCGGACGCAGATCTGTGTGGTGGAACAGGCCGGCGATGTGATTGCCATCGAGCGGATGAAAGAGTACAAAGGGCTGTATCATGTGCTGCACGGGGCGATTTCCCCCATGGACGGAATCGGTCCGGAGGACATAGCATTAAAAGAATTGATTGTGCGTCTGCAGGACAGCGAGGTGGAAGAGGTCATCCTGGCAACGAATCCGACCATCGAAGGAGAGGCCACTGCCATGTATGCGGCACGGCTCATCAAGCCGTCCGGCATCAAAGTCAGCCGGATCGCCCACGGCATTCCGGTGGGCGGCGATCTGGAATACACCGACGAAGTGACGCTGGCGCGGGCGCTGGACGGCCGCAGGGAGTTGTAAAACGGCGCGGCCGGGAGAGAAAAAGGAGGGGAACCGGTGATCAACGTATATTACGGGCGTTCGGACCGGGATATGGACCGGTTTCTGTACAGCCGCATTGCGGAGCGCATGCCTCTGAATACCATTCTGCTGGTGCCGGATCAGTTCACACTGCAGGCCGAGCGGGACGCCTTCTCGTATATGAATGCAGAGGCGCTCCTGGAACTGGAGATCATGAGCTTCGGGGGGCTGTCCCGCCGGATTCTCGGCTATGCAGGCAGGCCTCCGGGCACGGTCATTAACAAATACGGCCGCTATATGCTCCTGTCGGTGCTTTCTTCTGCACTGGATTCCCCGGACGGAATCTTTGGGGAAACTGCCGGCAGCACTTCCTTTCTTGAATTGCTGACGGATCTCATTACGGAATTAAAGCAGTACGGCGTGACGCCGGAGGAACTGCTGGAGATGGAAGAGGCTTTTGCCGATGACGCCCTGCTGCAGGAGAAGCTGCGCCAGGTGCGCCGCATTTACAGTGATTACCGGGACGCGACAGAAGGAAAATTCACCGACAGTGAAGACCTGCAGGCTTATGTTAATGCACATGCTGCGGAGTATCCGAGGATCGCGGACAGTGTGTTCTGGATCGCGGGATTCGATTACCTTGTGCCGGGTATGCTGGAACTGGTGGAAGCCATTGCGGCCGATGCTCCGGAGGTCAATATCGTATTGGCCGGAGACGACACGCAGAATGATGTTTTTGAAGTGCCGCGCCGTATGGGCCGGCAGTTCCGGGAAATGGCATCCCGTGCCGGGACACCGTTTTCGGAGGAATATATCGGCATTCTCACAGAGGATCCGGATCCGGAAGTCCGGATTGTCAAGGCCGGTGATTTCTACGCGGAGGCGGAATCCGCAGCTGTCCGGATTACGGAACTGGTGCGGGAACAGGGCTATCGCTACCGCGATATTGTCGTGATCTGCAACGATATGACAAAACGGGGATCGGTATACCGCCGGGTATTTGAGGATTACGGCATTCCGCTGTTTGTGGATGACAAACGCAGCATCGCCCAGGAACCGGAGATCGAGTTTATCGATGCGATGACAGACTGCGTGGTCCGCCGCCGCCGGTTTGACGATGTGTTCCGGATGCTGAAGACCGGTTTTTCGCCGCTCGACGACAATGCCTGTGATTTGCTGGAAAACTATTGCCGGCAATACCATATCCGCAGCGGCCGCTGGAAGTCTCCGTTCCGCTACGGTTCCACCGAGCTGGGCGAAGAGCGGCTGGCGGAGATCGACGGATACCGGCAGGCCGCGGATGCGTACATGACAGCCGCGGAGCAGCTGTTCCGCGGCCGGAAGACGGTGCTGGAAAAAACGGAGGCACTGTATACGTTCCTTACCGAACAGGCAGATATGCCGCGGCGCATTGAACAGGCCAGGCAGGAACTGGAGAACAGCGGCCTGCTGGAGCAGGCCGGCATCACTGCCCAGATCTGGGAAGCCATTCTGGGGATTTTTGACCAGATTGTGGAAGTGCTGGGCAGCCGGGAACTGAGTGACGGCGAGTTTGCGGAGATTCTGAAAGAAGGATTCCGGGAAGTGCGGATCGGCATGATCCCGACCACCGGTGATCAGGTGCTGATGGGTACGATGCAGCGCAGCCGGTTCAGCCAGGTCCGGGCGCTGTTTGTCATGGGGGCAAATGAAGGTATCCTGCCGGAGGAAGGGCATGGCGCCGGTCTGCTGTCCGAAGAAGAAATGCAGATGATCGAGCAGCGCTTCCGCAGTGTGGGGCATACCGATGAACAGCGCCGGATGGAACAGGAGCTGGCGGTGTTCCGGAATCTGGGCAAGGTGCAGGATCTGCTGGTCCTTTCCTATGCCGACCAGGACACTGACGGATCAGAACTGCGGCCGTCCCTGCTGGTTACGGAAATGCTTCTGAATTACGGCAGCGATATCCTGGAGTACGATGTGCTCCGGTCGGGCGACGACCTTCGTCTGGTGCAGACGGAGCAGGCAGCCATGCCGCATCTGATCCGCAGCCTTCGCGGCGCGATGGACGGCAGGGAGCCGGAGCCGGTGTGGAAAGCGGCGGCGCTGGTGCTCACGGGCCGGCCGGAATACGAAATGGTCCGCAGCGGGCTGTTCCATACCAACCGGGTGGAGCGGGCCGGCCGGGCGCAGGTCCGTGAATTATTCGGCCGCGGCGGCAGCCGGGAGCTGATTTTCAGTGCCAGTTCGCTGGAGAAGTATTCCCGCTGTCCGTTCTCATTCTTCGTTTCCTATGGCCTGCGGCCTTCCGAGCAGCGGTCTTTCGAAACGGACATGCGTTCTGTGGGAGATATTTATCACGATTGCCTCAAGCGGGTAGCGCGGGCGCTGACCGACCGGGAAACCGGCGTCAGCGGCGAAGGCTCCGGTTGGCAGACCATTACCGAAGAAGAAGTGGCGGAGATGGTTTCCGGGTTTATTGACGAGTTTGCCCTGTCTTACCGTGAAGGCGTCCTGGATGCCACGGAACGGGACCGGTATCTGCGCGAACGCATCAAACCGGCAGCGGCGCTTACGGCCTGGCTGATGATAGAGCAGGTGCGCAGCGGTGCAGTACGGGCGATCTATTTTGAACAGGGATTCGGGCAGAAACCGTACGATCTGTTTCCGCCGATCGTCATTGAACTGGAAGACGGCGGGCAGGTGGCCGTAGAAGGAAAGATCGACCGTGTGGACATTCTGCAGGGAGAGGACCACGACCTGGTGCGGATCATTGATTACAAGACCGGCCGGGAGTCCTTTGACCTGGAGGAGGTGCGCAGCGGCTGGCGCATGCAGCTGATGATCTACCTGAAGGGTGCCATGGGCGGAATCCGGGCGGCCGGACCGGCAGGCGTATTCTATTTCTCCATCCGGAACCAAAACATTAATATTACCGGACTCGGCGGGGAAGATGCCGAACGGGAAGTCCGCAAAAAACATGTGGACGGCGCGAAGCTGGACGGCATTCTCATTAATGATAATGAAGTGATCAGCGGCATGGACCGGGAATTCACCGGGAGTTCGTCCGTGATTCCGGTCTACCGGAAAAAAGACGGTACGATAAAAGACGGCAATGCGCTGCTCAGCGAAGAGGATTTTGCGGATCTGATCCGCGTGAATGACGAGAATATGAAGCAGGCGGCCGAAGGGCTGGCGGGCGGCCGGGTGGACATCGATCCGGCGAAGGGCAAACAGTCCGACGCCTGCAGGTACTGCAGTTACAGGAGTATATGCAGCATTGTTTAAAGAATGGAAAGGGATTATCCGGAAAGCGGATCTCGTTCTGCTGTTCCTGATTCTGGTGTTCTGCGCTGCCACCAGCGTGTGGGCGTACCGTGCCGGCGACACCGGCTCCGTGGTCCGGGTGGAAGTGGACGGTGCGGAATACGGAACCTATCTTCTGGAGGAGGATCAGGTGATCGAAATTCGTTCGGATTACGGAACAAATCAGTTGACAATTCAGGACGGCAAGGCATTCATGAGCGAGGCATCCTGCCCGGATCAGTACTGCCTGGAACAACACCGGTCTGAAGGCGGTATCAGCCGGTCGAACCAGACACTGATCTGCCTGCCGAACCGGGTGGTGGTTTCGGTATCCGGCGGAAGCAGTGAGGATACGGACGGGATCGACGTGATTGCGGGCTCGCCGGAACAGGGGAAAGACCTATGAAGAAGGCAGAGAATACCGGGGCGAATCGGTTCCGGCCGGGATTAAACCGCGCGGAGCGGAGCCGGAAACAGGCTTCCGGCGTGGCATTGTCATCGGTTCTTGTGGCACTGACATTAATATTTTCCTATGTGGAAATGCTGATTCCGTTTAATTTCGGCGTTCCGGGGATCAAACTGGGCCTGTCCAATCTGGTAGTTCTGGTAGCGCTGTATGTCCTGGGACCGGGATACGCGTTTGTTATAAATATGGTTCGCATCATGCTGTCCGGCCTGCTGTTCAGCGGTCTGTCCGCCATGCTTTACAGTCTGTCCGGCGGCCTGCTGAGTTTTCTGGTCATGCTGGTGCTGATGAAAAGCCGGCTCTTCAGTCCGGTGGGTGTCAGCCTGGGCGGCGGTGTGTTTCACAATGTAGGGCAGTTGCTGGTGGCGGCACTGGTGACGGAGACGGTGAAGATTTTTCTGTATCTGCCGGTGTTGACGGTGGCAGGCACCGTGACCGGAACACTGCTGGGTTTCGCGGCAGCGCTCATCCTGAGGCGCATGGGCCGGCTGCCGGAATGGAACGTTCCGATGGGAACGGGGACAGACACGGATTAACGGAAATGCGGTATAGGATAGCTTGAAGATGGGAGGTGAGCACCACGGTACATGTTATTCTGGATTTTGAAATGAATCCGGTGTCGGCGAAAAACCGGAACCGGGATCAAAAAAAAAGGGGAAAAGCGCCTTGCTTCGGAATTGATTGAAATCGGAGCTGTGAAGCTCAATGACAAATATGAGAAGCAGGAAGAGTTCGAGATTCTTATCCGGCCGGCGCTGAACACAAAAGTGGAAGGCAATATTACCAGGTTGACCGGCATTACCATGGAAGATCTGGAAGGCGCGAAGAGCTTTGCGGAGGCCCTGCAGAGCTTTGCGGAATGGATTGGTAATGAACCTGCCCGCATCTACAGCTGGAGCCGCAGCGATCTGCAGCAGCTGCAGTCGGAATGCAGTTTTAAGGAGGTTGCATTTCCTCCGGCACTGGAAGACTGGCAGGATTTCCAGGCGATGTTCCCGAAAATTACGGAGATCAATCTGCAGAGGCAGCTCTCTCTGGAATCGGCGGCGGAAATGGCCGGGATCAATTTTGAGAAGGGGAAGGCGCACCGGGCTCTGTATGATGCCCGCATCACATCGGAAATGGTGCAGCTGGTGCTGACCGGCCGCTATCTGGAGCAGATGGCGAAGGTACGGGATGTGATTAAACCGGAAGTGGAGCACAGTACATTCTCTTTAGGGGATAAATTCGGGGCGCAGCTGGCGGCGCTGTTTCAGGATCAGGACGAATAGAGGAAAATGATCCGCAGCGGACAGCATGAAAAAATGGCGCGTGAAAGTTTTAATAAGGTGGCAGGAGGTGAGGCCGGGCAGACAAAATGATAAACAGAATGTGTAAAAATGGAGCAGCTTCGGCTGCTCTTTTTTGTTTTGTGATTCCTTCTGTGATGAGAACGGGACCGCGTTCGCCGGTTCCTCCGGAAGTGAATACGCATGGAACCGGTGTGTATGCTATAATATTATAAAAAAGTGAAGTTTCTGAAAAAGGCCGGGGCGGCCTGCTTCTGGCATACCGGGCAAAGGATAATTGCAGTTCGGAGAAGGGGGGGAATCATAATGATGGGGAAAAAGCGCATTACAAAAGAAAATTTAATGGATGCAGCCGGCAGAAAGCCGCCGGAAAACCGGATTTCTTCCGCGGTTCTCCTGCCTTTCATAGAAACGGAGAATGGCTGGGATCTGCTGTTTGAAGTGCGTTCCGATACGGTGAGCCAGCCGGGCGAAGTCAGCCTGCCGGGCGGGCATCTGGAGGAAAACGAGTCGCCGGAAGATGCTGTGATCCGGGAAACCTGTGAGGAACTGGGTCTGGACACCGGATCGGTAGAACTGCTGGGCACGCTGCAGAAAGAGCAGATCCAGGGCGGAAGACAGGTGCAGCCGTTTGTAGGCCTGATCGAACGGAAGGCAGCGGAGTCGATTGTCTGCAGCGATGAAGTGGACTCCGTTTTCCGGGTTCCTCTGGCATTTTTTCTTGCCAATGAGCCGGAACGATACCGTTATACGATGACCATGAACGACGATCTGGCGCTGCCGCCGGTCCTCCGCCGGCATCTGCAGGTGGAGAAACCCTATGGAATGACCAAATACTGGGAGTATGAAGGGTACGGCATCTGGGGCCTGACCGCCAGAATTCTGTGGAAATATCTGAAACAGCTTGGAGAGAGAAAGGAGACAGTATGAGAGGGTTAAAAGGAAAAAGGCAAAGG
>JAFWDF010000049.1 GCA_017534025.1 Bacillota bacterium | reverse complement strand
TACTCTTTCAGCCGCGATCTTATACATGTTCGGAACCATGAGCAGCAGGCCCTGGGAAGCGGTAAATGTGGTGGTCAGCGCGCCGCTGAGGATAGAGCCGTGAACCGCGCCTGCAGCGCCGCCTTCAGACTGCATTTCCACAACCTTGACTTCCTGGCCGAATAAATTCTTTCTTCCCTTAGCAGCCCAGTCGTCTGTAACTTCCGCCATAACAGAGGACGGAGTAATCGGATAAATCGCGGCAACTTCCGTTAATGCATACGCTACATGTGCAGCTGCATTGTTGCCGTCCATCGTCTTCATCTTTTTCTGTGACATTTTTACTCCTTTGATCATTCCAATGAAAATGTAGAGACAATACAATGTATTACCTGTTTCCCGCCGGCCGGTTTCCCCTCAGAAGCCGCCCATGAAAAACAAATAATTATGTCCTTCTCTCACAGATACTGCCTGTCCGGAGTGTCGAACATAATTGTATTTCATTCATGGTAATGCAATTCAATGCATTAGTCAAATAAAAAATTGTATAAATTCTGTGAAAAATTCGCAATAATTAAATTATGATTTATCACTCCGAAATTTATTTCTGAGTTTTTCAATTTTCACCGACAATATTTCTGCGTTTTCAGAAAATGCGCAAATCCTGAATCTGCTTATCCCGGCAGCCTTCATTTGCTCTGTTCCGGCCGTCCGGTCGGTCACCGAATGCGAATACAGGACCGCCGAACAGTCCCGGGGATCCGGCACCACCGGGAAGGATGCATTTTTCCGGTCCCGCAGCGCCCATTGACCCTGGCGGCAGTAATACCGCTTTTTCTCCGACGAGCAATCCGGTCGGCGGGGATTATTCCGGTCCGTCCCTGTGGCTCCCACCGGACAATGCGCCGTATACATTGCCGGCGTTCTTCCGTAAACCAAAGCCTCCAGTGATGGAGCCGGGGCTTTCTCCCCTGGCGGGCCGGGCTGAAATCCGCCTTCCAGCGCATCCGGTTCCATGGACAGCACAGCGCCTGCCGCGCCCAGGTTCCTGACAGCCCGCACACTGCAGCCATTCAGAATATTCATGGAAACATCCGCGACCAACGGCATTTTTCTTTCCCGGAAAGAATAGAAATGCGAAAGATTCGCCGCGTATACTCCGGCCAGTCCGCCTGCCGCATGCATTCGCTCCAGAGCATTAAAGACAGCTTCCTGCCGTTCCGGCGCCATTGTTCTGGTCACTGCCGGCAGTACAGCGTATGTCCGTATCCCGGCACGCTGCAGCAAAACCGCGGTATCCGACGGCTGCAAACCGTCCTCTTCCCGCAGAAGCAGATCATAAGGCACTGCAAATTCCACCGGTGCTGCTTCGGAAGCCGGCCCGGTATTCTGCATCCGTGCCGCCAGTTCACGAATTCTGACCTCTGCGCCGTTGGTGCGGTAAAAATATATAACGATTGTTTGGGGGTTTCCTGTGCCGGGCAATGAAACCGGTTCCGCGAACAGGCTCTCCCCGGAAGAGGATTTCGTCTCCGGAGACGGCGCAACCGCCGGAGATGCATATGTCCCTGCCGTCCCTTCACTGCTGCGGCGCGCCGTACGCGCCTCCGTCAATGCATCCAGCGCGCGCCGGCGCAGCGCGTTCAACTCAGAAACAGACAGAAACGGATCGCCTTCGATCACCATATCCAGATTCCGGATCGAATACGGCGTGCCGCCGGTCTTTTCCAGGCTCTGTGCAGCACGTTCCGCCTGCAGCGGCCGGTTCTCCGCCCATTCCAGCGGCGCGTCCGATTCCACGGACACGACGCGCCGCGCGCTGCCCTGCCCGGCTGCCGCCGTCAGCACGGCCGGCGCGCCGGTCACCGCCTTCAGATGCAGATCCACCGGAACACCGGACGGCATCTTCTCATAGGACTGCTGCAGCTGTTTATTCAACTGTATGTCCGTAATCCGGTATACCGGAGCTCCTTCCCGCAGACCGGCCAGCCGTTCCCGGTCCAGATCCCCGATTGTGACGGCCATGCCGGGCTCCGCCCGCCGGATCAGCTTTCCGTTTTTACTTCTGATATACGTTATTACATTGCCGCAGGACCGGCTGCCGTCCCGGATTTCCACGCCGTCTCCGTTGTGCAGCGGCGCTGACAGACGCACAGCCGCGTGTCCTCTTTTCTTATCGGTCCAGAGCAGTTCCCCGATCTTCATGCCGGTATGCTTCGGTGTGTCCGCCGCCATGAGTTCCCCGCCGCTGCAACCCTGCAGATAGGCATCCGTAAAAGGCCCTCTGGAAAACACCTGCCGCAGGGCTGCCGTATCCGCCGCGAATTCCGAACGGGATACCGGTCCGGAACCATCCCGCAGCCGGTCCAGATACCGGCGGTAAACCGCCGTAGTCATCGCCACATATTCCGGCGATTTGAGCCGCCCCTCAATTTTCAGGGAAGCTGCCCCTGCCTCCGCCAGTTCCTCCAGATGATCCAGCAGGCTCATATCATGCGGACTCAGCAGATAGCCGCGGGCAGCGGTTTTCCCGCCGCTGCCGGTCAGTTCATAAGGCAGCCGGCAGGGCTGGGCGCATTCGCCCCGGTTTCCGCTGCGGCCGCCGATGGTCCCGCTGAGATGACACTGGCCGGAGTAGCCTATGCAGATGGCACCGTGGACGAACACTTCCACTTCGATATCCACTTCCCGGCAGATCCTCCGGATTTCTTCCAGGGAAAGCTCCCTGGCGGTGATCACCCGTTTCATGCCCAGTGCCTGCACGGCTTTCGCCCCTGCCGCATCATACACGGAGCCCTGCGTGCTCATATGCAGCGGAATCTCCGGACTGGTTCTGCGCAGCTCCGCGATCAGGCCGGGATCCTGCACAATCAGCGCATCCGCTCCGGCTTCATACATCCGGCGGGCAAAATCCGCCGCCGGCGCTATTTCCCCATCCCGGAGCAGAATATTCATGGCGATATGCGCATCCACACCGTATGTGTGCGCGAAACGGACCGCCTCCTTCAGTTCTTCATCACGGAAATTTTCCGCACTGATACGCGCATTGAAAGACCGGCCGCTCATGTAAACTGCGTCTGCGCCGTTGGCCACGGCCGCCCGCAGCTGCTCTGCGCCGCCAACCGGTACCAGCAATTCCGGAATTGTTCGAGCCATTTCTTCCTTCTCCGCTGTTTAGTCCCGGTTCGGATCGTCTGCCATCGTGGCAACGATCAACGCCTTGATGCTGTGCATCCGGTTCTCCGCCTCGTCGAATACCACCGAATTGGCACTGCGGAATACCTCATCCGTCACTTCCCGGATATCATATCCCTTTTCCATCCATTCCGCAGCCATGCCGGTCTCAAAATCGTGGAAGGCCGGGAGACAATGCATGAACAGTACATCCGGATTGCCGGTGGCATCCATCAGTTCCGATGTCACCTTGAACGGCGTCAGCATGCGCACCTTATCCGGGATCTGATCTTCTTCTCCCATGGATGCCCATACATCGGTATAGATCACATCGGCGCCCGCCACAGACGCAATATCACTGCTTACTTCAATAGAAGCGCCGCTGGTTTCCGCCACTTTGCGAGCGGCAGCCAGCACGTCCGGATCCACCGTCAGTTCATCCGGCCCGAAGGCGACAAAATCCACACCCATTTTGGCACAGCCGTACATCCAGGCATAAGCCATATTATTGCGAATATCACCGCAGAACACAACCTTGCATTCCGAAAGCGGTTTATCAATATGTTCCTCCATAGTCAGAAAATCTGCCAGAATCTGCGTCGGATGATCGACATCCGTCAGGCCGTTCCAGACCGGAATACCGGAATATTTCGCCAGATTCTCCACCAGGCTCTGGTCAAATCCTCTGTATTCAATGCCGTCGTAGAAGCGCCCGAATACTTTTGCGGAGTCCTCCACCGATTCTTTCTTGCCGAACTGGGAACTGTTCTTGTCCAGGAACGTCACGCCGGCGCCTTCGTCATACGCAGCCACTTCAAAGGAGCAGCGGGTTCTGGTGGAGGTTTTATCAAACAGCAGAACGATATTTTTCCCTCTCAGCAGGTCCCCCGCAATACCGGCCTTTTTCTTCGCTTTCAGCTTCTTTGCCAGATCCAGCAGATAGCGGATTTCCTCCGAGGAATAATCCATTAATGTCAGAAAACTTCTTCCTTTCAGATCTACAGCCATTCTATTTCCTCCTCTACAGCTCGCTCATTTCTTCCTGCGGCGCTTCCTTGCTCTTCTTCGGCTTGTCTTTTTTCTCTTTTTTCTCTTTCTTTTCCTTTTCCGGCTGCGCAAAATAGGTCTCCGCCAGGCGCTTCACCAGATATTTTTCCATATCCGCCCGCATGGACAAAGTCAGAATCAGGACGAACATTTCCATGCGCTGGTCATTATCCAGATCGGTATCTTCCAGTTTTTTCTTAATTCTTCCGA
The DNA here is from genome assembly GCA_017534025.1 of Bacillota bacterium. Lineage (GTDB taxonomy): Bacteria > Bacillota > Clostridia > Peptostreptococcales > Anaerovoracaceae > RUG708. The sequence continues at coordinate 8,933 of JAFWDF010000049.1, read as the reverse complement.
TTGCATCGTCCACGTTCGCCTTTACACTTTCGATGGAATCCCGGCTCAGTTCTTCCGCCGTCTCATACAGCAGCTGTACGCTGATGCTGTCATCGTATTTGGAATTGTAATTATCCACCAGCGGCTTCATGATGCTTCGAATTTCGTCGATTTTAAACATACCCCGCAGATAGATGACCATGGCAATCATGATCATATGGTCCTTGGAATACCGTTTGCCCTCCGGACGGGCAATCAGGTCTCTCTTCGCGTAATTGTTAATGAGCTGGCGCGCGGCAAAGCGGGCGGCAATATCACCATCCAGGTCTTCAAAGCTCCGCTTCAGCACCGTCGCCGTCTGATCCATATACAGCTCCATCTCCGGAAGAGCTGCACTTTCGATCAGCCCGGAAGAATCCAGCTTCCGGAATTGTTCTTTTATATACTCTTCATATCTCACGGCGTTCTCTCCTTATTTACCTGTGACATAGACTTTATGTCTATATCATAGGAATTTAATACATCCGTGTCAAGTGTGTTCCAGCTCTTTCACAGGGCTGAAAACCGCATATTGAATGCGGGTTTTAATAATTCAAAGAAAAGGGCAAGGAAGGAATGATGGTGCTGGACAAATTCAATCCAACAGCAATCAATTGCCCGGCACTGCCGGGCAATCCTTCCTTCTGAACACCAGTGTGTCCGTCAACACTAAAAAGGCTGCGAAGCAGGAGTTCTTCACCCCATACTTCACAGCCCCTTTCAAGTCTGTGCCTTATTTTATTTTGCAGAACTCCCGCTGCTTTCCTTTTTTCCGTAATACTGGTAATAGCAGGTCTCGATCCTGCCGTTGTACAGTTTTCTCCGGCGGTCCGGCCGGCGGGGCTCCAGTGCTTTTTCAAGGCTTTTGTCCGCGGTAATGATATAGCTGCTCAGCGTAGGATCCTGTTCCAGCAGCTGTTTCATATGGCGGTAAATGCCGTCCAGAGATTTCCGGTCCCCGATCCGTTCCCCGTAAGGCGGATTGCAGATAATGATGCTCCGCGGTTCACGCAATTTTTCCAGCTTCCGGAAATCCGCGCGGCGGAATTCAATACAGTCGTCCACACCGGCCTCTTCGGCATTTTCCCGCGCCGCAGCCACCGCACGGGAATCGATATCCGAAGCGAGAATCTTCAGCGGCAGATCCTGCCGGATCTCACTGTAAGCCTTCTTCTTTTCTTCCCGCCAGAAGTCTGCCGGTACCCGGTCCCATTCTTCCGAGGCAAAGGACCGGCCCAGACCCGGGGCAATATTTTTCGCATACATAGCGGCTTCGATGGCAATGGTGCCGGATCCGCAGAAAGGATCCAGCAAAACCCGCTCCGGCCGCCAGAAACTCAGCTGTACCAGGCCGGCCGCCAACGTCTCCTTCATGGGCGCTTCCACGGTCCGCACGCGATAGCCTCTGTGATGCAGGCCTTTTCCGCTGGTATCGATGGTCAGCGTCGCCCGGTCCCGCAGCAGGGTCAGTTTCACGGTATACTCCGCTCCGGTCTCCGGAAAAACATCCTGCAGATAAAACTCTTTCAGTCTTTCCACAATCGCTTTTTTCACGGTCTTCTGACAGGCCGGTTCACTGCGCAGTCTGGATCGTACCGTGGTACAGTTCACCGTAAAGCGGCCGTCCGCCGGAATCCATTCCTCCCAGGGCAGTGCCATAGTCTGCTGAAACAGTTCCTCGGAGGTTTCCGCCATAAACTCACCCATTCTCAGCAGCACCCGGTCCGCGCTGCGCAGCCGCAGATTGGCCCGGGCAATCCCGCGCTCATCCGCCAGGAAAGTCACTTTCGCGTCTTCCGATTTCAGGATCCGGAACCCCAGATCCTGCAGTTCCCGTTTCACCACTGCTTCCAGGCCGAAGGTCGCCGTGGCGATGAGTTCCAGTTTTGCCATTAGTCCGTCTCCTCCGGTTCTTCTCCGAACACAAAGCGGGCAATCGCTTTCCCGACCCCGGCATTTTCCGCTCTGTCCGTTATATAGTCAGCAACGGCTTTCAGCTCGTCAAGCGCATTTCCCACGGCAACACCGGTGCCTGCGTAGCGGATCATTTCAATATCATTGTGATTGTCTCCGATGGCCAGTATTTCCTCCGGGCGAATGCCCCGCATGTCCGCGTATTCCGCCAGCGAGGAACCCTTGTTTACACCGGCAGCCTGAATCTCATATACATATGTAAATGAACTGGTTATGCTGATCTTTTCATTTCCGCAGAATCCTCTCCGGAAACGCTGGTCCTCTTCTTCGCTCGGGCAGCGGCAGGCAATTTTATACACCCGCTCCCGCCGGGCAATCCCGCAGGGATCTGCTGTCTCGATTACCTCATACTGCTCTTCCGGCGGCAGATTGATGTTGTGCTTCTGCCGGAAATCGCCGTCATTCAGACCCTCCCGGACATAAAAACGCCGGTCGGTATAAAAATGGTAATGAATCCGCAGTTCGTCCAGCAAATTAAACAGATCGATGCAGACATCCACCGGAATCGGATGCGCAATCACCGGCTTCCAGGTATAATAATCCACTACCGCCGCTCCGTTGGAGCTGATGATCGGCAAATCGATGCCGAGGTATTTGCAGTACGGCCGCGCCGAACCGAAAAAGCGGCCGGTGCAGAGCATAAATTCCACCCCCTGCTCCCTGGCGCGCTTCACCATTTCAATCGTATAGTCCGGGATCAGAAAATCTTCTTTCAGGAGAGTCCGGTCCACGTCACTTACAATCAGTTTATATTTTCTTTCGTTCATTTTACCGATTCCATATTATTCTTTTACTGCCGGATCTGCCAGTCAATGGGTTCCATCCCTCTGGATTCCAGAAACTCATTGGTTCTGGAAAAATGCCGGCAGCCGAAAAACCCGTTATGTGCCGACAGTGGGCTCGGATGCGCCGCCGTCAGAACCAGATGCGCCGGGTTGGTAATAAGGCTCTGCTTGGATTTTGCATTGGCGCCCCAGAGCAGGAACACGATCGGCTGTTTCCGCTCATTCAGCTTGCCGATCACGGTATCCGTGAAGATCTCCCATCCCTGTCCGCGGTGTGAGCCGGCCCGGCCGGCCCGCACGGTTAATACCGTGTTAAGCAGGAGCACGCCCTGTTCCGCCCAATCCATGAGGTAGCCGTGATCCGGCGGCACGCAGCCCAGATCCGCCTGCAGTTCCTTGAAAATATTCTGCAGGGAAGGCGGCGTCCGGACGCCCTTTTTCACCGAAAAACACATGCCGTGGGCCTGCCCGGGACCGTGATACGGATCCTGGCCCAGAATGACCGCGCGGACGGCGCTGTACGGTGTGGCTTTCAGAGCATTAAAAATATCGTACATAGAGGGATAAATCTGCGTGGAAAAATACTCCTTTTTCAGGAATTCCCGAAGCCGGAGGTAATACTCTTTATCAAATTCTCCCGCCAGGACTTCATCCCAGTCATTTCCCAGATGAACCATGATTCTTCCTATTTCGACTTTTTCTCAATCAGATCCGCAATTTCCTGCGCCATTGTCTGCAGTTCTTCCGTATTTTCCCCTTCCAGCATGACCCGTACCAGAGGCTCGGTGCCGGACGGACGAATGAGAACCCGTCCCGTATCCTGCAGTTGTTCCTCGGCAGCCCGGATCAGCGCTGTGATTTCCGGATCATTTTTATATGCTTCCTTGTGTTCATTCGCCACCGCCGCATTGACCATGACCTGTGGATAAATCACCAGCTCCCCGGCCAGTTCGGACAGCGGAATACCGTAATATTTATATGCTTTCAGCAGCTGCAGCGCAGCCACCATGCCGTCTCCGGTCGTACTGAATTCGCGCAGAATGATGTGCCCGGACTGTTCGCCGCCGATCAGGCCGCCGGTTTTCAGCATACTTTCCAGTACGTACCGGTCGCCTACAGAGGTTACATCCACATGGAAATGCAGGTCCTTTGCCTTCCGGTGGAAGCCCACATTCGTCATCACGGTTACCGTGACAATATCGTCCTTCAGCCTGCCCTGTTCCTGCATATATTTCGCGATCATATAGATCAGGCGGTCGCCGTCGATCACCGCGCCCTTTTCATCCACGGCAATGAGCCGGTCAGCGTCACCGTCAAAAGCCAGGCCCAGATCCGCTTTCCGGCGGACGACTTCCTCCGCCAGATGTTCCGGATGGGTGGACCCGCATTTTTCGTTAATGTTAATGCCGTCTGGTTCCTGGGCCAGGACCGTCGTCTCCGCGCCCAGTTCCCGGAAAATGTCCCCTGCCGCAACGGCGGACGCCCCGTTGGCGCAGTCCAGCACGATTTTCATGCCTTCGAGCGTATCCCCGAAGGTGGATTTTACATATTCTTTATATTCCTGCAGCGGCGGCACCGGCGGAATCTGTACTCTGCCCAGCCCTTCGGAAGGGACCGGTTCGCCTGCCGGCGTCCTGCCGGTGACGATATCCTCGATGGCGTCTTCCACCGCGTCCTCCAGTTTCAGGCCTTCCGAATTGAAGAATTTAATACCGTTAAACGGATATGGATTATGAGACGCCGAAATCACCACCCCGGCGTCTGCCTGATATTTCCTCACGAGATAGGCGATGCCCGGTGTAGGAATGACACCGGCTTTGATGACATCCCCGCCCATGGACATGATGCCCGCGCACAGAGCGTCCTCCAGCATATCGCCGGAAATACGGGTATCCTTCCCGATGACGAACAGAGGCCTGTTCACGCCCCCGGTCAGCACACGCGCGCCGGCTTTCCCCAGCGCCATTGCTTTTTCCACGGTCAGTTCTGTATTTGCCACTCCTCTGACACCATCGGTGCCGAACATTCTTGCCATAGGTTCTGTCCCTCCGTTATTTTTCATTATCGCTTATTGTTCCGTTTTTTTCACTGTAATGACGGCCTTCGGAACAGCTTCCCCTTCCGCCAGCCCGACCTTATCCGGCAGCACGAGTTCCAGTTCCACAGTGGAAGTCTCCGTTATCCCCGACAGATCCAGCGACTTCGCCTGCACGCCGGTCAGCGAAGATTCCTGTTCTGCCGACATGGCAAGGCGGACGGTCTCCGGTGCTTTCACACTTACCAGTTCCAGGCCTTCCGGCAGCGTGCCATAAGTATTCACCGTCAAAGCAACATCACTGACTTTATACATCGCTGCCCGGACTTCCATTTCCTTTTGGGCGAGAATCAGATTGTCGAGCGAATCTCCGTTTTCATCCACTGCCTCAAGAACCACAGTGATCGTTTCTTCCTCTGCCCCGAGTAAAGCCGCTTCCACGGAAGCTTCTACATGATCGGCCTTTGCCACCTGTGATTTCGCGCCCTTGACTTCCATCTCTTCCAGTTCCTGGCTCACACAGACGGCTTCCATCTGTTCGGATGTGCTTCCTGTAAAACTCACCTTAACATCCTTTGTCTCTGTTACGACCGGTTCCAGAGAAACCAGAATCTGCGGTTTGGAAAGCGATTCCAGCTCCGCGGACGTCGGCATATGCACATCGACATCGACATAATTGTCGCCCTCTGTACAGCCGGACAGATCGACAACGGCCACAAGATCTTCATTTTTCAGTTTGAGTATCGAACTTCTCTTTCCGCTCACTCTGACATTGACATATTCTTCGATATCTTCCACAATGGCCAGATCCCGTCCCTCCAGGCCCTCCTGATTAAGAACCTCCACGGGAATATCATTAAAGGTCCTTTGAAGAACAGGATCGACGCCATCCACGACAAACAGCCAGAGTGCAATGGACGCAATCAAAGACAGCAGGATGAGCGGATAATTTTTTCGGATCGTTTTTTTGCCTTCTTCCGGCTTCTCATTCGTCATCACTGCTGATCCTCCTGAACAAATTAGAAAAGATCCTCGACGGAGCAGATACTTCGATATCCGTTACAAAGATCTCGTAAAGCATTTTTTCCACCGAACGGGTATCCAGAAAACGGGATAATTTTCCTTCCGATGCCGCGGAAATGATGCCCGTTTCTTCCGACACAATAAGCGCCAGCGCATCGGACACCTCGCTGATGCCGAGCCCTGCCCTGTGCCTGGTTCCGAGCGTATGCTCCAGATTCGCATTCCGGGAAACCGGAAGTACGCAGCCGGCAGCCAGTATTTTTCCGTCCCGGATCACCACCGCACCGTCGTGCAGTGCCGACCCCTCGTAGAAAATCGTTTCCAGCAGCGCGGCGGAAGGCTCCGCATTGACAATCGTGCCGTGTTCCAGGATGTCCCCCAGTGCCACTTCCCTTTCCAGTACGATCAAAGCACCGGTCTGTGTCTCGGAAAAATAGTCCACCGCAGACGTGATGGCACTGATCATTTTCTTTTTTTCATTGAGGTCCCCGCTGGCTGTCAGCCTGGAGAAGTTAAATTTCCCTCTGCCCAGATATTCCAGTGCCCGGCGAAGCTCCGGATAAAAAATGACAATAATCGCCATAAAGCCGTACTTCAACCCGTTGCTCAAAATAAAATGAACGGTGTACAGGTTCAGCAGATTCGCTGCCCCCAGTGCAAGCAGCAGAACCAGAAGCCCTTTCAGCAGCTGTCTGGCCCTGGTCCCCCAGAGAAAGGTTATGGATTTGTAAATCGCGAATGCCACGATCAGAATGTCCACGATATCCAGAATTCGGATACTGGACAGGATACTCGCAGCATTATTTAATATGGTGTCCAGCAAGACAGGCCTCCCGGTTGCGGTTTATTTTAAAGGGTGTTTTTCCATTCCATGCCTGATAATTAGCATACACTTTATTTTACTAGGAAAACGCTTTCAATTCAAGGGGGCCGATGCCCCGGAGTTCATTTCTCCGATGCACCGGCCCCCGATTCATTGTATCCGATCACCCCCAGAGAAGGGGATTCTTTATCCGTATCAATATTCCGGATCAATCAGGCCGTAAGCGCCGTCATTTCTCTTGTAAACAACGTCCACCTTGCCATTCTCACTGTTCATAAAGACGAAGAAATTGTGTTCGAGCATTTCCATCTGCAGGATTGCTTCCTCTACCGTCATCGGCGTAATCTCGAACTTCTTGATCTTAATAGGTGTGAGATCCTGTACTTCTTCCGTATCTACCGGATCCGGAACCTGGTCATAATTGAGAGGTACATGTCTGTGATTCTTTTCAATCTTTTTCTTGTAACGGGTAATCTGAGTGAATAACTTGGAAACGACTTTATCAAGGCAGGTGTTCATGTCGTTGTCCGTATATTCGGAGCGGAAGATCATACCCTTGGTCGGAATCATAGCCTCCATAGTCTGGCGGTTCTTTTTGTACCCCATCGTGACCGTAGCAACAGTATCGTCAGAAAAGAATTTCGACAGTTTGGAAAATTTCTTTTCAATAAGCGCGACCTGCTTCTCGTTTGCTGTAAAACCTTTGCTTGAAATGTTGACCTTCATAGTAACATCCTCCTTTAAATTTTTCTGCCTATTATACTATTCGAAACCGGCAGCGGATATTCCTCTGTCTTTTTCGTTTGTATACAAAATATTTTTTCAGACAATTTTCTTGCCTCAAACGATTGTTGATTGTTTGCTTTGTTCGGCTGTGGATAACTGTGGATAAGTCTGTGAATTACTGAAAATTCAACGTTTTTTAATGTGGACAAACACATCCCCGTCTGTTCGCGCCGAACGGATGTTTTCAGTACCCGAAATGTGTTGAAATTTCAACGTTTTTCGCCATTTCCAGACTCTGTAAATTCATGTAATAATGTGGAATTCCGCGGAATTTCAACGTTATCCGCACCTGTGGATAAATCTGCTTCCAGAAAACCCGGCAGATCCGCATAACGATCTTCCTCTGTCGGCAGCCAGTTTTCCACAATATACTTCAGTTCAGCATTCCAGAAAGCCCAGTCATGTCCTCCCGGTCCTGTCCGGAAAGCAACCTCACACCCGGCATCTTTCAGCTGCCCGCCGAGACGGACGCAGTCATCCGCCAGCAAATCCGACGTCCCGACCGACAGGTACAGTTTCGGAACCGCGGCGCCGGATTCTGTCTGCCGAGCCGCGAACCAGGCGAGATTATGCTCACTGTCCCGGAAAGAGGCGGCATCTCCGAAGACCGCTTCAATAAATGCCTTCCCGCCGAGAATCTCGGGCAATTTCTGTTCGCCGCCTTCCTGCAGTCCGTCCAGAATGGTCGGCGCTGAAAACCCCGCCGCATACCCGAAATTCCGCCCGTACTTCAGACCGATCTTCAATGCGGAATAACCTCCCATGGAGAACCCCGCCAGAAACGTATCCTCCCGCGCCGTTGACAGCGGAAACATGCGGTTCATCAGCCGGACCAGCTCATCTCCGACAAAAGCACTGTAATTGGAATGAAACTGTTTCTGATCCGAGAAAAACAGATTGTCCCCTGCGGGAATCACCACGGCCAGATCCCTGGATTCCGCATACTCTTTTATATTCGTGTAATACAGGTAATCATTCGGACTGCCGAAACCGCCGTGCAGCAGATACAGTGTCTTAAACGGCTTATCCTCCCGCTCCGGCACGCCGGGAAAAGGGAATCTGTCCAGAGGAAGAATCACGGTTACCGGTGTTGCTCTCATGAGACACCGGGAAAAAACATTCATTTTAATATACGCCATGGCAATTCCTCCGTTCCCCCGCAAAAAACAAAACAGCAAATGAGATTCCGTCTGACCTGGTCTTTGCCCCCACACTCGCCTGCGGACATGAAGGGTATAGTATTTTCCGCAGGTCTTACATCTAAACCGCACCATGCTCACAGCCCGCGAACGGTCTGCTTACGTGGATCCTTTTGCCTGCGACTGGCCTGGATTTTCAACCACAGACACGGAATCATTCATCTGCCGGGTATTTATTATACCATATTTATCCGGTTTCAGTCAACTATACCGCACTATAAGAGCCCAAAAACCTGAATAATCTCGTTTTTGGTTTAAGATCAATCATAAGTTTCAAAATCTTATCATTT
>JAFWDF010000048.1 GCA_017534025.1 Bacillota bacterium | reverse complement strand
GGTGCCGGTTCCTCATAGATAATTTCTTCTTCCGGTTCTTCTTCTTCTACTCCAATGAGCATTTTAACCTTTCCGAAAAATCCATCTGCCATTGTTCTATCCTCCCAGAAATAAAAATTGTCTGCTAATGATCCGGCCGGCATGCACCCGCATCCCGAACAGCCGCAGGACAGTGCCGGTTAATGTCTTGCTCCGAAAATGGCGGTACCCACCCGGATCAGAGTGGCGCCTTCTTCCGCAGCGATGATCCAGTCGTTGGACATGCCCATGGACAGATACCGGAAGTCCAGATTCGGATGATCGATTTTTCCGAACCGGTCATAGAGCTCTTTCATCGTCCGGAAATACGGACGGACCTCCTCCGGATCCTCCGCGAACGGAGCAATGGTCATGAGTCCGCGGATCCGCACATGCCCGCACTGTGAAAGAATGTCCGTGATCAGTGTTTCCGTTTCTTCCGGGGACACGCCGAATTTGGCTTCATCCCCTGCGGCATTCACTTCAATCAGGATATCCATGGCCAGTCCGTGCTGTGCCGCCCGGCGGTCGATTTCCGCCGCCAGGCGCATGGAATCCACTGAATGGATCATACACACTTTATCAATAACATATTTTACCTTATTTGTTTGTAAATGTCCAATCAAATGCCAGTTTACTTTATCAACTTTTTCGTATTTTTCAAGGATTTCCTGCACTCTGTTCTCACCGATGTCCGTGACACCTGCCCGAATGGCCGCATTGATCTCCTCCGCAGGGTGTGTCTTTGTTACCGCACAGAGCAGAATCTCAGAGGGATCCCGCCCCGTCCGCCTGGCTATGACGGCCTTTTCCTGCTCAATTTCCAGAATGTTTTTCCGAATCATCTCTAGATTCTTTTCCTGATTCATCTGCTGATTTTTCTCCTGATTCTTCTTCTGATTCATCTGCGGACTCTTTTCCTGCATCTTCTGCTGATTCATCTGCCGACTCTTTTCCTGCATCTTTTCCAGAGTCATCTGCCGACTCTTTTCCTGAATCCTTTCCTGATTCATCTGCGGATTCTTTTCCTGAGTCTTTTGCTGAATCATTTCCAAGAAAAGCCCTCTTTTTCACTTTCTTAATCTGATCGTATACTTCTACGGTATTTACTATTTCGCCCTCATCATTGACAAAAGTGCCGGAAGATACCAGGGAATATTCCCCTCTGGTATCCAGGATCCGTACCGGGGTAAATTTCGTATCGCCGGAAACAGTCAGCACGTATACGCCGGAAACACCATCCTCCTGGACGATAAAGGAATTCTTGACCACCAGCCCCTGATTGTCGGAGGTGGTAATGCTCGCGTTCCCGACCCGCAGCGTCGCGATATTTTCAAAATAGGAGCTGAAATGCATAATCAGCACGATCTCGGAGCCCCGCTCATAGATCCTGTAAATATCGCCCTTCATTTCCTTGCCATCCAGGGTCAGGGTGATTCTGGCGCCCTCATGATAATTGCTCAGCTCCCCGGAGGAAATCCAGGATACTGCGTACCATTCCCGGTCGTCCGTCACTTTGCAGATCGGCTGGCCGGCCGTGGCATTACCGTCATAAACATTCATGCTGTCCGTCGAAAATTCGGCCAGTTTCTGCTTGTCGAGCAGGTGCATGGTATACTTGTTGAATTCGGATTCATACCCGTCCAGCTGGTAGCTGACTACGCCGGAGCACGGAGACGTATACGTAACACTCTCCCCGGTATCCGTCAGAGCCACATTGAGGCCGTTGCTGCCGGATCCGCCGCTCTTGAGGGAATCCACCTCTGCGATGGCGAGATTGATCTTGTTCAGCTGGAAGTCGTCCTCTGCCATTACCAGCTGTTCGTTCAGCGCCGACAGAGTCGAGGTCTTTTCATCGGTGTTCTTCGCACAGATATAGCTGTTGCCGTTGACGTAAATATCATTCACCCGTTCGTCGAACAGTGTATAATCCTTCATATCCGTCACGGCGACGCCGGCATCCACGTCGATCACCGGCTGTCCTTTCCGGACCGGGCTGCCTTCAGCATACAGGTACCCGACTTTCCCGTTGGCATTGGCGTAGAATACGGTCTCATTCTTTACAAAATAGCAGGTCATGTCTCTGGACTCGTTCAGTTTTCCGTACTCAACGGTCATGACCTCCGCCATTTCATCGGAAATCCAGGGCACAAAATAGATCGCGATGATCAGGGCGATCAGCGCAATGACGTAAACAGCCACAAAGAGGCGAAGCGGGTGCTTGACCCTGTTCTTCCCCTTTTTATTCTTTTTTTCTTTTTTGTTTCTGGTCCTTTTCTTTTTCTCAGCCAAGAGCAGACCTCCATCATTCGGTTTCTATATTAATCACTGTAATATTTTCTTCGTCAGTCTCTGCGTTTTTTCTTCTGCAGAAAGCGGCGGTCTCCTGATAATTCCGCCAGAATCTTCCGCTCCGGCTTGCCGGGCGGCTGTTCCAGCGCTTTTTCCAGATAGGCCTGCCAGAGATCCGGACGGCGCTCTCTGGTAACGCGGCAGGACTGTTCAAACTGCCAGAGCCGGATCGCTTCATGATTGCCGGACAGCAGGATCTCCGGTACGTCCATGCCTTCGAATTCCCGCGGTTTGGTGTAATGCGGATACTCCAGCAATCCGGAATATACGGACTCGCCCATGGCGGAATCCGCGTTTCCCAGCACGCCGGGAATCATGCGGGCCACCGCGTCGATCAGCACCAGTGCAGGCAGCTCTCCGCCTGTGAGAATGTAATCGCCGATGGACACTTCGTCCGGCTTCCAGTAGTCCAGAATCCGTTCGTCGATGCCTTCATAATGCCCGCAGAGAAATACCAGCTCCGGTTCTGCCGCAAGTTCTTCGATCAGTGCCTGGTCAGCAATTCTGCCCTTTGGCGACATGTACACCACTCTTTTTCGGCCGGCTTCCGCAGCACGCAGAGCGTCAAAGACCGGCTGCGGCGTCATGACCATGCCGGCGCCCCCTCCGTAAGAGGTATCGTCCGTTTTTTTATGCTTATTCAGAGTATAATCCCTGATATTTATCACATTGAAATGAATCCGCCCGCTGCGGGCAGCCCGGCCGAGAATACTCGCCTCCGTCACCCCGCGGATCATGTCCGGAAACAGTGTCAGTATATCTATATTCAAGAAAACTCCTCCCGGAGAAACATTAATCCTCCAATAGTCCCGGAATCGGATTTATTGTCATTATACCACTATTTAGATCAATATCTGTAACTAATTCATAGACTGCGGGCACCAAATATTTCCTGCCCTCATCCGTTTCGATTTCATACAGGTCCTGCGCGGTATTCTGGATCACATCCGTAACCCGTCCGATGTGGGTACCGTCCTCCCGGACGGCTTCCAGACCGATCAGGTCAAAAATAAAGTATTCGTCTTCGTCCAGTTCCCGCAGATTCTCCCGGTCGATGGTCAGAAAACGGTTCCGCAGCGCTTCCGCGGCATTTCTGTCATCAACTCCTTCAAAGCGGAGCAGAACCAGGTTTTTCTGAAAACGCACACTTTTAATGGTGAGCACTTCATTGTCCGCTGTGACCTGTTCCAGTTCCCGGAAGCGTTCCGGCCGGTCCGTGTAAGGATACACCTTCACTTCGCCCCGGATACCGAAGGCTCCGATTATTTTCCCGACTTTAATCCTGTCCATAGTCTGCTCCTCGTGAAAAAAGAGGCCGCTCTGTCCGAGCGGCCCGTATGCGTACGGTTTACTGAATAATCTCAACCGTGACATTCTTATTATTTCTGGTCGCCGCGGCACGGACCACGGTTCTCAGCGCGCGCGCGATTCTGCCCCTTTTGCCTATGACCTTGCCCATATCTTCGGGGGCGACCCGAAGCTGGATCGTGATATTGTCAGAATCCTCCACTGCGCTGACGCTCACTGCGTCCGGATTGTCAACCAGTGATCTGGCGATGACCTCCACTAATCCTACCAATGTTTTCACCTTTAATCCGGATTATTCTACTACTCCGGCCTTCTTCAGCAGTGCTTTCACTGTTTCTGTCGGAGCAGCGCCGTTGTTCAGCCACTTCTGAGCCTTTTCCGCGTCAATCTTGATTTCAGACGGTTCCTTCATCGGATCATAATAACCGATTTCTTCAATGAATCTGCCGTCTCTCGGGGAGCGGGAATCCGCAACGATAACTCTGTAGAAAGGTCTCTTCTTTCTACCCATTCTTCTCAGTCTGATTTTAACCATGATCTTGTAACCTCCCGATCTTTAGTCTGATAATATTTTTTGCTTAATGTATTATTTAACGGAATCCCCTGCGCTTCTTTTTTCCGAAGGCTTTTTTCGGGTTGCCCGTAAATTGCTTCATCACTTTGCACGCCTCGTCATACCGCTTGATCAGCGAATTGACCTGGCTCACCGGCTGGCCGGAGCCTCTGGCGATGCGTTTTCTGCGGCTGGCGTTCAGAATCTTCGGATTCTCCCGTTCTTCGAGGGTCATGGAATTGATAATGGCTTCCATGCGGACGAATTCCTTTTCGGACCGTTCGATATCCTCATCGGTGATCCGCTGGTCCCCGGCGCCCGGCAGCATGCCGACCAGCTTGCGCATACCGCCCATTTTTTTAATCTGGCCCATCTGATCCAGAAAATCATCCAGTGTAAACTGGTTTTTCCGGATTTTCTTTTCCAGTTCCTTGACTTCATCCTCGGTATACTGCTGCTGCGCCCGCTCAATCAGAGAGAGCACGTCGCCCATGCCCAGGATTCTGGATGCCATCCGGTCCGGATGGAACGGTTCCAGTGCTTCAAATTTTTCACCGGTACCGATGAACTTGATCGGCTTGCCCGTGACCGCCTTGACGGACAGGGCCGCACCGCCCCTGGAATCGCCGTCCAGCTTGGTCATGATAATGCCGTCCACGCCGATGGCTTCGTTGAATCCTTCGGCCGCCGTCACGGCGTCCTGTCCGGTGAGTGCATCCACTACCAGCAGCACTTCATGCGGCTTCACCGCATCCCTGACCCGCTTGAGTTCATCCATCAGCTCGTCATCGATATGAAGACGGCCGGATGTATCCACAATCAGGATATTGTACCCTTTGTATTCCGCCTCTTTCAGAGCTGCCGCCGCAATGGCTTCTGCTCTCTTTTCCTCTCGGTCGGAATACACCGGCACGCCGACTTTTTCGCCGACGATTTCCAGCTGATCGATGGCCGCCGGACGATGTACGTCGCAGGCTGCCAGCATCGGCTTCTTGCCTTCTTTCTTAAAATACATGGCAAGCTTGCCGGCTGTGGTCGTTTTACCGGTACCCTGCAGACCTGCCAGCAGAATCGTGGTAAACCCGCTGGAGGAATAGGTGATCCGGCTGTTGGTGCCGCCCATCAGCGCCACCAGCTCTTCATTGACGATCTTGACGATCTGCTGTCCCGGCGTCAGGCTTTCCATCACTTCCGCGCCGAGCGATTTCTCTTTGACGGCAGCGACGAAATTTTTCACCACTTTGAAGTTGACGTCCGCTTCGAGCAGCGCCAGTTTGATCTCCCGCATGGCTTCATTGACTTCCGCCTCGGTGATGACGCCCTTGCCTTTCAGTTTTTTAAATAAATTCTGAAGTTTATCAGAAAGGCCTTCAAATGCCATGGCGACCTCCTATAATTCTTCTTCCAGGCCGTCGATGATTTTTTGTACGGAACGCAGCTTCTCAGCGTTCGCGCCGCTGCAGCCTCCCATCACCTCGTCAATGAGGAGCGATGCTTTTCGCAGCTCCGCACCGGTCCGCATAAAGCGGCTGACCAGCCCGAGTTTTTCTTCATATCCCCGGAGCGCTTTTTCTGCTTTGCGCACCGTGTCGTATACGGCCTGTCTGCTGGTACCCGTCTCCGCCGCGATCTCCGCCAGGGAGTAATCGTCGCCGTAGTAGTACTGCATGATGCTTTTCTGTCTTTCTGTGAGCAGCTCTCCGTAAAAATCGTACAGCATGCTCATCTCCATCACATTTTTTTCCATGAGCCGACGCCCCTTTTTTCTGTGAAAAGTGCATAGCGTATCCACTCTGCCCTTAACACACTGTGAAAGGATACCATACAGAAAAAGAGGTGTCAAGCAAAAAAGCTTGACACCTGAAAAAACTTTTATATTCGGCGCCGGGCACCGTCCACTGCCGCCTGCAGCTGCCGGAAAACTATCTTCGGCGGGCGCCGTCCACTGCCGCCTGCAGCTGCCGAAGCGCCTGTTCCAGAGTCTTCCGCGTGCATGCCGCATTCACTCTCTGAAATGCCGCTCCCTCCTGCCCGAACATCGGGCCGCCGTCCAGCCAGAGGCCGGCTTTCTGCATGATGAAGTCGTCCAGCTCCGGTCCGGCCATTCCCAGTTCCGTACAGTCCAGCCACAACAGATAGGTCCCTTCTGTTTTTACCAGTTTAATCTCCGGGATGTTTTCCTTCAGGAATTCATCGGCGAAACGGATATTGCCGTAAATGTATTTTCTGAGCTCCTTCAGCCATTCTTCGCCGTTCTGGTACGCTGCCCGGCAGGCGGTCATTCCCATGATGTTCAGCCCGTTATATCCGGCGGAGAACATTTCGATGCGGAAACTGCGGCGCAGCTCCCGGTCCGGGATAATGATGTTGGACGCCTGCAGTCCGGCCAGGTTGAAGGTCTTGCTCGGCGCTGTGCAGATCACATAGCGCAGGCCTGTTCCCTCCGCCACATTATGCATCGTCGTATGACGGCGGTTCCGCCAGACAAAGTCACAGTGAATCTCGTCGGATACCAGGATCACATCATGCTTTGCGCAGATAGCTGCCAGTTTCTTCAATTCCGTTTTCGTCCAGACCCGGCCCACCGGATTGTGCGGGCTGCAGAACAGATAGAGCTTCACCTTCTCGCGGACGATGAGCTTTTCGATCAGCGGGAAATCCAGCGTATAGGTCCCGTTTTTATAGATCAGCGGCGCATTCACCAGCCGCCGGTTATTATCATTAATGGCGTTGGAAAACGGATAATAGACCGGCCGGTTCAGCATGACCGCGTCACCCGGTTCTGTAAACGCCCGCACCGCCGTGCAGAGCGCGTAAACCACGCCGGGAGTGCACACGATCCAGCCTGGATCAATTTTGAAGTCAAAATGATCCTCAAACCACGCGGTCACTGCCGAATAATACTCCTTCCCTGCAAAGGTATATCCAAAAATCCCGTGCTCCGCTCTTTCCTTCAGCGCTTCCGTCACCGGATCCGGCACGCGGAAATCCATGTCCGCCACCCAGAGCGGCAGCAGCCCTTCCGGAACATGCATCAGAGAAGCGGCATCGTACTTCGTGCTGTTTGTATTCTTCCTGTTTATTTCGATATTAAAATCCATGCTCAGCTCTGTCCTTTCCCCTTTCACGCCGCGGGAGGCTTTCTGCCGGTGCGCCTCGCGGATTCTGTGCGGCTCCGCACTTTCCGCGGTTTCCGCATGCTCCGCGTTTTCCGCTCACTCCGCGTTTTCCGCTCACTCCGCGTTTTCCGTGATCATTCTACATGGAAACTCCTCTTCCTGCAATCATTCGGCGGTGAAATGTCCGGCGCTGCCGGACATTTTCAATCCTTCAGCGGTCAAGTGTCCGGCTCTGCCGGACATTTCATCCTTCAAATCAGCAATTTGTCCGGCAGGTAATTTGCATACCGGTGTCAATTGATTTTTTACCTTAACAATGGTATGGTAATCGGAGGAAATCATCGTACCGTAAAACGGCTGTCCGGTTTCTCCCGGAAACAGTCTGCAGCGAAATGATCAATATTAATGAACAGGAAAACACTATGAATAACACGGAAAACAATCTGCATCCATTTCAGGATGATGAACATATCGAATTTGTAAAACCGGACCGGACACAGGGAAGCTACCGGTACGAACCCGCTGCCGGCGGGGCTGCAGGCAGTGCGTTCCCCGGTGCGGCTGCCAAAAAGCGCCGGCTGACTAAAGGAAAAGGTATCCTGATCATAGTACTTCTGGTGGCACTGCTGCTGTTCGGCGCCCTGGCCAGCGGCCTGATGGCCGGCAGTTCCTCCGGTATATTCGGCGCCTCCTATCCGTATATCGGTGTTCTGTATATAGAAGGAACGATCGGAGGGGGTGACGCCACCTACAACCACAGCTGGGTACTCAAACAGATCCGGGAGATGCGGAAAGATCCCGACAATGCCGGCATTCTTCTCTACGTTAATTCGCCGGGAGGCTCCGTCTACCAGACCGATGAAGTATACCAGGCCATTAAAAAATATCAGAAAGACACCGGCTGTCCGGTGTACGCGTATTTTGCCGAATATGCGGCGTCCGGCGGTTATTATCTGGCAGCCAGCTCGGATTACATCGCCGC
Organism: Bacillota bacterium; assembly: GCA_017534025.1. GTDB lineage: Bacteria > Bacillota > Clostridia > Peptostreptococcales > Anaerovoracaceae > RUG708. Next base: position 21,660 of record JAFWDF010000048.1, on the reverse strand, counting down.
GAACCGCTTCACCACCACCGGTTCCATCGGCGTATATTACGGTCCGATGGTCGATATCAGCGAACTGATTGACAAAGCCGGCGTCAATGTGGAATTCATCAAATCCGGTTCCAATAAAGCCATGGGCAATTATTTCACACCGCTGACGGATGAACAGCGGGCCATCTACCAGTCGGAAGTCGACGAAATCTACAACATCTTCGTCGATATTGTCGCAGAAGGCAGAAAGCTGCCGCGGGATACCGTTGTAAAAATCGCCGACGGCCGCAGCTACACCGCGAGCCAGGCACTGAAAAACGGGCTGATCGATGAAATCGGCACTCTGGCGAAAGTGAAATCAAAGATGAAAAAAGATACCGGCGTAGAAGATTTCATTACGTTCCGGTATGAACCGCAGATGACCCTGTCGTCCTATCTGTTCAAACTTACAGACTCATTTGGGCAGTACGCGGATGCCATCGGCAAATCCGAATCCGAAAAAACCATGGATTATGTGCAGGAGCTGACCCAGTCCCGCAGCGAATATATGATGCTGCTGCAGGAATAGCCATCGGCCATCCACTCACCGAAACGAAAACCAGCCGCCATTCCCTTCCCCGGAAGAGAATAGCGGCTGTTCTTTTTTCCGACATCGTGCCCGCGAAGCTGACGGCGCCCGTGAAATATGCAGCAGCCGAAACGTCAGGACGCCAAAACGATTATTATTCCGTCCCGGTTACAGCCCGAGGCTCTTCAGCTTGTCTCCGGAAATGTATCCGTACGTAGACAGCCAGTAGACATCGTCCGCACCGGCCGACGTATCTTTGTTCATGAAGCAGACCAGATACTGATCCTCCTGTTCGGTCGTTACTTCCCTGCCTTTCAGATGCACAGCCTCATACTCTTCGTACAGCTGTTCCATCACTGCATGATCCTCTACTACGGTCACCGTGTCCGGATGTTCCTGCAGGGAAGCAAGTGTCTGCTCTTCATTCGGCATTTCGATGAACTCTTCCATACTGCCTTCCTGAATCTTCCTGACCACAGCCAGATCATTATAATAACCCGGATTGTTCAGCGCCAGGCCATTGCCATGCTCATGCATCCAGGCGAGCGTATTCTCATTATCGGCGTATACCCGCAGAGTGAGGGTATTATAAATATCATTCGCCACCGGAGGCTCCACGGTTTCCGTTTCCGCATTGTTTTCGCGGCGGTCGGAACGATAGGTCAGTTCCAGATAAGCAACCGGTTCCTTCGCCATACAATCGGAAACAATGTCTTCATATGTCATTGCATCCAGATCTGCACAGACGGCTGCATACAGCGAAGCCAGAGCTTCCCTGTCATTGATGCCCTGCTGCCCCGGCGGGGTCTGGTAAGCGTAATTATATAAATCGATCATATGCCACTGCTCCGGACCCGGCAGACTGTCCTTCACCGAAGACCGGTAACTGTCGGATGACAACAGCTTTTTCACCGGATCGGAAGTGATGATTTCCCCGACCGGGACCTTGTAGCATCTGGTCTGGATACATTCTTCCCCGTTAAAATAGCGGATCGTCAGATCCATAATCTGGTCAAACGGATCCCCGCTCTCCGCCGTGTAGTCGGCAAAGGACTGGTGCTTCATGAAATCCCTTTTCCGGTCCACCAGATACTGATGCACATCCATGACCAGCTCCGTGTCATACACATTGGACATACGTTCATTCTCGTAAACCATGCCGGCCCCGTTGAGACCCATCCCGTAATTCAATCCCTCAATCTTTGCAGAATCCGCCTGCGGCGGGATTCTGGATTCGTAGCCGGTCAGGTCTGCGCGGATCGCGCCGAAAAACAGCAGGGCAGCCACTGCGAAAATACCCATGATTTTCATGGTCGTGCGGTCGAATACCCGGAGGGATTTCTGAATGATCATTCTGCAGATCACAACGCCCAGGAATGCGCCTGCCAGATATCCGAACAGGCTCAGTGCCGGTTTCCCGAAGATGCTTTTGAAAATGAACCCCAGGAACGTCATGCCCAGGAACCCCCAGATGATCGTGATAATGTAATGGAACGCTGCAAATACGATTCCTTCGCCGGTCCGCTCCAGCGCCCGCCTTCCATACAGAAAAACCGCGAGGGCGTAAATGAGCAGGGCAGCCAGAAAATAGACCAGGCAGGTCAGCGGGCTGAAATGATTCACCGTGTAGATCTGCATAACCGGGGAGGTCCATGTAATCCACGAAAAAGACGTGCCCGACGCATACCCGTACAGATACTGTGACAGATATTCTTCTGTGAGCAGAATCAGAATCGGCAGCACCATATTAAACCCGACAGCTGCCACCACATGATGCAGCCCGGTTCCGGTGATCATCCTGGCAAAAATACAGATTGCCAGGACAAACAGAGAGATCAGCGAGGTTTCCAGCATCCACCGCAGGACATCCGTCCGGGCGAACAGATCATGCATTTCCCCCGGATTCGTATAATACTCCGGCGGATAGTAAACCGGATGTGCCATGAGCAGCAGAATCAGCCCGGTTGCAAAAACCGGAATCAGACAGAACAGCGCGCAGGAAACCGTACGGCTGTTGATCAGCGTATATCTCGAAAACGGCTGCGAATGCACCGACATAACCGGTCCCATATTGTTCAGATAATGAAATACGATCGCGGAAACAATAACCGGTGCTGCGACCGTGATGAGGGAGTAAACCGGATACGATCCCCGCAGCAGCATGTCGATCAGGCTGGCCGTGGCTGCATCATCCTTAAAATGCACCATCAGATAAAAGAGGCCGGTGAGAAAATAGCCGACAAACAGCATGAGAGGCAGAACCCAGTATCTTTTTAAATCCAGCTTGATCAGCGCGCCGGAAATATTAAAAAAGGATTTCCCGGATTTCATCATTTTCACCTCCCAGTTCGCAGATAAATATTTCTTCCAGTGTCAGCGGCAGCATATCAAAGAGCAGCGGCGACTGCGCGTTGATCAGGGACCGCACAGTATCCTTGTCGTTGCGGATCACCAGAAGATCCACACTCCCCCGGGTCTCGCGGCTCAGCACGTGCAGCCCGGCGTAACGCTCCTCCGCATGTTTTTCATCCGAAAAGGCCACCTGCACCTTGTGGATATCGCTCTTCAGCTCATCCAGATCCCGCTCCAGGCGCATCGATCCTTTCGCCATGATACCGACGCTGTCGCAGATGCCCTCGATTTCTTTCAGATTGTGGGAGGATACCAATACAGAAGCATTTGTCCCGGATACATCTTCGATGATATATTTCCAGACCTGCTTGCGGATGATCGGATCCAGTCCGTCAATCGGCTCGTCCAGAATAATGTATTTCGGATGCGTACACATCATCAGCGCAAATGCCGCCTGCTTTTTCATTCCCTTGGAGAACCCGTGCAGCTTTCCGCGCCGGTCAATCTCAAAATCCGATTTCATCTGCCGGAACCGTTCTTCATCGAATACCGGATAGATCATCTTATAATACTCTTCCGCTTCCTGCAGGGTAAAAGGATCGAAGAAGTTCAGATCATCCGGAATAAAACCCAGGCTCGCTTTCAGTGCGGCATTCTCGTAAATATCCGCGCCGTCAAATTCGATGCTGCCGGAGTCCCTCTGCAGAACGCCGGTCAGGTGTTTGATCAGCGTGGTTTTCCCGCAGCCGTTCGGACCGACCAGCCCGTAAATGGACCCGCTTTTCACAGTCAGGGTCAGATCTTTCAGTATATGCTGATGATCGATGGTCTTGTTCAGCTTCTCCACATGGATCATGCCGGATCACCTCCCTCTTCCCGTTCTTCGCAGCTTTCCAGAATCCGCTCCACTTCGTTCCGGATGCCGTCCCTGTCCATGCCCATAAACAGGAGTTCTTCAATCAGACGCTTCATATCCTCAAACATGGCAGTTACCCTTTCCCTGTCCGGTTCCTGCCCCTGGCTGTCCGCCACAAAACAGCCCCTGCCCGCGACAGTATAGATCACGCCCTGGCGTTCCAGCTCCCGGTAGGCCTTCTGCACCGTGTTCGGATTCACCGTCAGAGTCCTCGACAGTTCTCTGACCGACGGCAGTTTTGCATCCGTCTTCAGAATGCCCGTGAATACCAGGCGTTTCACATTCTCTATAACCTGTTCATAAATGGAGTCTCTGCTCTTCAGATCAATCTGAAACAATCCGTCCGCCTCCTTTCTGATCATTATCTGTACTTAGTGTACTATTCCAAGTAGTACTGTGTCAATCCGGACAGCGGCAATTGTTCTTAATTGTTTATGAATGAAAAAACCGGCCCGGACATATCTGCCCGCAGCCGGTTTGCAAAATGCTATTTCTATTGTTCTTTGAACCGCGCCAGCCTGACCAGCTTTCCCCCCATCGGGAACTGCAGTAGTTCCTCTCTGGAAAAACAGCCGGACCGCAGCAGCAGTATGCCGTACAGCGCCACCGCCGCCACCAGGGATATTACCAGGGATACCGCCATGGAATGCCCCGGAAGGAAACGGCACAGACGGAATACCAGCCATGCCGCCAGCCCCATGACCGCAGAAATCAGCAGCGGAATCAGGAACGTCTTTTTCACGTCCCAGCTCCTGCCAATCAGCTTTTCAATGGACCGGAGATTCAGCAGGCAGACCAGCAGCGGGAAGGTCACGTTGCCGATCAGGATTGCATAAATACCCAGCCCGGTATATCTGAGCAGCGCGTAAATTAACCCGATATGAATCACCAGGGAAATCGCGGAATGAACCACCGGCACACTCATATGACTGCTGCCCTGCAGAATCGAAGTGGTAATGGTGGACAGCGCGTAGAAAACGACAGCCGAGGAACCGGTCAGCAGCAGCATCGCCGACAGATCCCTGTATTCCATGAGCCTCGGAAACAGCAGCGTCACGATCGGCTTCCCGAGCACCGCCAGCCCTACGGCGGATGGAATCGCAATGGACATGTTGAACTTGATTACTGTGCCGGACCGCTGCAGCGCCAGTTCCCTTTCCCCGGATGCCATCGCCGCCGCAATCGTCGGCAGCGTCGACGCCGCCATGGACGTCGCAATGGCCACCGGCAGATTGACCAGCTGCAGATACTGCGTATGGAATACGCCCTGCATGGAAGCGACCAGCGCGTCCGGAGCGCCCTGCGCAGCCATCATATTGCCGAAGATCAGGTCGTCAATGGTGTTGCCGATCTGGTAAATGATCTGGCTCAGGATAATGGGAATGACAGTCAGAAACAGAGCCCGGTAAATATTCAGAACGGATACATCCGGATGCCCGTCATGCACCATGCCGCCGTTCATTTTCTTCCAGTCGATTACGGTCAGAATAATGAAAAACAGAAGCGCTGCCGCCGCTCCGGACAGGGTACCCATGGTACCGCCCGCCGCGCCGTAGGAAGGGGCCTCCGGCGTGCCTGCATGGAGCCGGGTCAGACTGTACGCCGCCACCACGCTGACAATCGCATTGATAATCTGTTCAACAATCTGCGAAATGGCCGTAGGCACCATATTCCGGTGTCCCTGGAAGAAACCGCGGAAAGTCCCCAGCAGCGCGACGATGAACGTAGTCGGCGCCAGAATCCGCAGCGGTCTGGACAGCCCGTGCCTGTGGTACAGATGTTCCAGCCCGTCCGCCCCGAACCAGAGCAGCGAAAAGGCCAGCAGGCCGGCCACAATGGCAAAGAGAAGCGCCATCATGAACACACGGACCTTGTTGCGCTCCTGATGCAGCGCGGACTTTTCCGCTACCAGCTTGGAAACCGCCTGCGGCAGACTGTATGAAGACAGTGTCAGCGCAATATTATAAATCCCGAACGCCACGGAATAGATCCCGTTGCCCTGGTCCCCCAGAACATTGGCCATGGGAATCCGGTAAATAAAACCGATCAGTTTTGTGATAATGCCTGCCGCCGCCAGAATAGATCCCTGGACGAACAGACTCTTTTTAACATCTTCACTCATGCCGTCAGCCCATAAACTTCAGAACGACTACACTCTTCTCCGAATCACCGGAAATGTCAATGGAGTCGGTCCCCGCTTCCACCACCGGGCGGTCCTTCACCATGCCGGTAAAGGCTTCCGGTTCGGAAATCACATCAAAGCCGCACGCGCCTCTGCGGAAATGCATCGGAATCGTGACAACCGGATCGATGGTGTTCATCAGTTCAAACGCTGCCGCGCCGTCGATGGTATAAAAGCCGCCCACCGGAATCAGCGCCGCGTCCAGTCCTTTCAGCTTCTCCGCCAGTTCCGGGCCCGGCTGGTGGCCGATATCCCCGAAATGCGCAATTCTCAGGCCTTCCGCTTCAAAGATGGTAATGAGATTGCTGCCCCGCAGGCTGCCGCCCTTCTCATCGTGCCAGCAGGCTTCCGTGGTGACCTTAAACGGCGATTCACCCGGTTCCTCCACCAGCGTCACCGCCTGCACCCAGCCGTGGTCATCGTGATCATGGCTCTTGAAAACCTCGCCCGCTTCCACATGCAGCGGCGGATAGCCCGGCACTTCTCTGTACGGATCGATCACCGCACTGTGACCGCCGCATTCCAGTCTGAAGCAGGAATGCCCCAGCCAGGTCAGACGAATCGTTCCTTTTTCTTTACTCATAATCCTAACCTCCGGTTCCTGCTTCTATTCCGCGAGCAGGAATGCCTTATATGCCTTGTAAGCCTGATAGATATCGAATTTGCTTGCCGTTTCATACGGAGAATGCATGGACAGGATCGGCACGCCGCAGTCCAGAACCTGCATGCCCCGGTTGGCGAGAATATAGGCAATGGTCCCGCCGCCGCCTTCGTCCACCTTGCCCATTTCGGAAGACTGGCACACCACGCCGGCGCGATCAAACACACCGCGCACATAGCCGACAAACTCGGCGTTTGCATCCGACGCGCCGGACTTGCCTCTGGCCCCGGTGTATTTTTTCAGGCTGATGCCTTTGCTCATATATGCCGCATTGCGCCGTTCCATGACATCCGCATAAGTCGGGTCGAAAGCGGCCGTGACATCGGCGGAGAGCACGCGGGAGGCAGAGAAGGTTCTCTGTACAGCGTACGGATTGACAATGCCGGTCTTCTCCAGCAGATCCATGATAAACAGTTCGAAATTCGACGACTGCATGCCGGTGACTCCGACACTGCCGATCTCTTCTTTATCGGCGAAAATGCACAGCGCCGTCCGTTCCGGCACGCCGTCGATATCCAGTATGCCCCGGAGACCCGGATACGCGCAGACCCGGTCGTCCTGCCCGTAGCCCGATACCATACTGCGGTCCAGCCCCGTGGAGCGCGCCATGGCTGCCGGTACGGCTTCGATCTCCGCACTCCGGAAATCGTCCTCTTCCATTCCGTATTTTTCTTTCAGAAGAGCCAGAATGTTTTTCTTTACAAATTCGCTGTCCGCGTCCGTCTGCGGCACGGAACCGACGAGAATATTGAGGTTTTCAGCCGGCACGCCTTCCGCCAGCTTTTTTGCGTTCTGCTTCGCGGCGAGATGCGGCAGCAGGTCCGTAATGATGAAAACCGGATCCTCTTCGTCTTCCCCGATGCAGACCTCCTTCACCGAACCGTCCTTAAATGCCACGACTCCGTGCAGCGCCAGCGGAACGGTTGTCCACTGGTATTTCTTGATGCCGCCGTAATAATGGGTTTTCAGCATGGCAATCCCGCTGTCTTCATAGAGCGGATTCTGCTTCAGGTCGAGCCGCGGCGCATCGATATGCGCACCGACTCCCTGGAAGCCGGCCGTCAGCGGCTGCCTGCCCAGTACAGCCATATAAATGGATTTTCCGTGGTTAATGCCGTACACTCTGTCCCCCGGCTGCAGGCTGTCAGCATCCGCAATATTGCGGAATCCCGCATCCTCCGCCTGACGGACAATCTCACGCACCGCTTCCCGTTCCGTTTTGGCCTCATTGAGAAAACGAATATATCCTTCCGAAAACGCCATGATTTTTTCTCTCTCAGCAGCGTCTGCTCCCTGCCAGCCGCAGTTCTTCGCCTTTTCCCCGGCCGATTCGCTGTCTGCCTGCCCTTCCGCAGAAGACACTGCCTTCAGGAGTTCCTGTTCCATATCTTTTTTCATAATTTCACTTCCTTCAATATAATAATGGCCGGCTGCACCGCCCGCCGCGCATGTATCCGGCAGGCTGTACATCCGGCAATTATTATATCTTTTCCCTTTCCGGCAGTCAACCTGCCGGGCTTGCGGCTGCGGAAACGCCTATGCCGGAATGGCAGCGGTTTCTCAGCTGTGCCGGATCACCGTAAACCGGTGCAGGAAGCATTCCTCCCCGTCGTTAATGCCGGCTTTCTGTTTTGCGATAGCAATCTGTTTTTCCACCGTGTCCACCCCGTCCAGATCCGGAAGGAGCAGGCCCAGCTTCTCCCCGGAGGTGACCACCACACCGTACTTGACCGGATCCAGCAGATCCGCGGATAGAACAGGCTCCGGCTCCGTCAGGACATCCACTTTATACTCCAGATATGGGAGTTCTTCTTCCGATACCGCCGGGAACCGCGGATCGCGGCTGCAGGCGTTGACTGCGTTGAGAATAATTTCCTCTCCGATGCAGTCCGTCTGCGGATCAATGGTGCCGATACAGCCCCGCAGCTGTCCGTCCATATGCAGAGACACGAATACGCCGGACCGCAGCTCCACCAGATCCCTATCCTCCGTCATCCGCGGGCAGAGCATGGATTTCTGCTCTTTGACATAGGTTTCCACTGCATTTCTGGCCAGGCTTACATATTCATCCTCGTGAGCCCGGAGTTCCTGCAGCTTCTCATCCTGCCTGCGGAGTTCCCCTTCCAGGAAATCCCTCTCCGGATCCGTGTCACCCGGGGTAAACAGGCAGACGCCGTACCCTACACCGAACGGCCCTTCATGGGACAGGGCTTCCGCCTTTACCTGCCGGCCGTCAAAGAATCCGGCCATCATGGTAAACGCCCGATGTCCGCATTCCGCGGCATTATCACAGAAACTCTCCGAAAATTCAAACAGCTTGCCGAAATCCGCCGCCCCCATGACATCCATGATCTGCCGGTCGTACTCCGGACCGGCCGGATCAAAGCCGTACGGTCCGCTCTCCAGCAGCTTATGGGACAGATCCCCGCTGGATACGACAGAAATGTTTCTGCCCAGTTCTTCCGCCAGCCCGTTGATCAGCACGCCTAGATAATAATGGTCAAACAGCGGACGGCCGGACAGACCCACCCGGAGGATGGCAGGAAACGGATCGTCCCCGTACGCTTCCTTCAGGAAATAGAGCGGCACCATCGTGCCATGGTCCAGCCATGCAGCCTTCTCGCCCATCGTACCGGCCGGAAAGCGCATATCCGAAGCCCGGTAGGTAATCACATCGGACAGTTCTTCATCATAATCCACTTCAAAACGGATCTCCGGCGCCCCGAAATTCTCGAAATCACCTTCCGCCCAGTCTCCCGGGGAGATGTGGAACCAGTCCCGGTACATAACTGTGTGAGGGGAAATCACGATCAGTGTATCCGGCGCGGCTTCATGAATGAAGGCCGCCGCCTTTTTATAAGCATCGGTCGTTGCCTGTATGATCTTGCGGTCCTCCCTGCTGCCGACCGCGGGAATGATCAGCGGCGGATGGGGAACCATAACAGCATTGAGCAGACTCATAATGCCAGTACCTCCAAATTAATACAGCGTCCCGAAAAGGGCATAATGAAAAAACAGAGCGGCACGGCGTGCCGTGTCGCTCTGCGAGAATCAAATGCAGATCTGATTCTCATAAAGAAGTTTATTCAGCTTTTATGAAGCTATTCTCAGCTTATTTACCGAGAGCCGGGGAACCCAGATGTCTTCTAGGGTCCTTATCGATGAAGGACTGCCAGTACATGTAGTATTCATCCGGATGAGCCTTGGAGAGACCATCATAGGAAGCTCTGGTCAGAGTCGGAGCGCCAGTCTTTCTGTTACGTACAGCAACAGCAGCGTCGCCGGAAGCTTCGAGTGCGTTGATAGCAGCAACGATTTCTTCATCAGAACCGTCGATGTATTCAGCGATATCTTCGATAGTCATGCACAGACCCTGGTTAACTCTGTAGTTTTCAGCCAGTACGTTGAGCAGGTTTTCTTCAGTGCAGGCAACCTTTTCAACCGGATCATATGTAGGAACCGGAGTACCAGTTTCAGGATCGATAACTCTGCGAGGCATCTTGAGGTCTTCTGCCCAGAACTTCAGAGCCTGTCTGAAGATAGTCAGGTTACAAGCTTCAACAGTACCACCTGCGATGTGGTCAGTCTTAGCGATTTCGAACAGGTTCTTTACAGGGTAGAATGTGTTGATACCGTCACCAGCCATGATCTGAGTAGCCATTTCAGCATTCTGCAGAGCCAGACCAGCGCAGGCAGCCTTGATTGCGGAAGCGTCGATAACTACGTTTTCACCGTTATCCCACTTCTTAGCAGTTACATATACAGCGTCTCTCATCAGCTTGAAGTTAGTAACCATCTTGGAGATCTTGAACTGGTTTTCAGAGATATCCATTACCGGCTTACCGAACTGTACTCTTCTCTGAGCCCAGGAAGTAGCATAGCGCAGCATAGTTCTGTGCCAACCGAGGGAAGTCGCAGCGATGTTAGTTCTTTCGAAGTTCAGACCGTTCATCATGATCTTGAAGCCCTGGCCTTCTTCACCAACTCTTCTGGATTCAGGAATTACGCAGTTGTTGAAGATCAGGGAGCCGTTCTGGCAGTTTTCAAAACCGAGGATGTCGTTGATCTTTTCAGTTACGATACCTTCGATTTCAGCAGCGTCTACCATGAACGCAGTCAGGTGCTTATGCTTCTTGATCAGTTCAGGATCATCAGTAGTTCTTGCATAGATGAAGTAGTTAGTAGCAACACCAGCACCAACGATGAATCTCTTTCTGCCGTTGAATACATAGTGGTCGCCTTCCTTAACGGCTCTCAGGGAGATACCGGAAGCGTCTGTACCAGCGGTAACTTCTGTGATAACTACAGCACCAGTAGTACCATTAGCGATGGATGGCAGGAACTTGGCTTTCTGTTCTTCAGTACCGTGTTCAACGATCTGACGGAGACCGCCGTTCATGTTACCAACTAAGATACGACCCATACCAGGGGATACGAAGTGAACATTTTCAGCCAGCATGCAGGAACCGGTAGCGCCCAGGCCCAGTCCGCCGTATTCCTTAGGAATAGCAGCACCCATGATGCCAGACTTACCAACTTCTTCATACAGTTCGAACGGATGCTCTCTCTTTACACGAGTAACAGCTTCTCTCTGTTCGATAGTTTTGAAGAATTCACCTAATTTTACATAAAATTCTTTCTGTTCATCTGTCCACCAGAAATAAGGTTCCATTACAAGACTCCTTTCATACTTATAACATTTCTTTGATAGCACTCCATGCAAAAATGCACGGTTTTACAACAATTGAATGATACCACATCTATTTTAGTGTGTCAATTATTGGTGCGAATAATACTCGGAATTTTTTAAGAATTCCGCATAAAGTATACCATCATTTCGTTAGTATTTGAACAATAATTTTCAAATCATTCTTTTCGGCGCATGGGAGGCGGTTTTATGGTATTATTATCATTAATCCTGCCGCGCCGGCAAAAAGGATCTTCCGGAGGCGGCTCATTACCATTAATAGAAGGAAAGGAATTATCAGCATTATTATGATTGAATATTGTGACGTATATAATCTGGATCATGAACGCACCGGGCGGAAGGTGGAACGCAACAAGTGGGACCTGCAGGAAGGCGAGTATTATCTTTCGGTGCTGGGCGTGATTTCTCTGCCGGACGGACGGTTTCTGATCACACAGAGAGACGGCAGCAAAGCCTGGGCTCCCGGCTGGTGGGAGGTGCCCGGCGGCGGTGTGATGGCGGGCGAGGAATCCTCCGAAGCCATTATCCGTGAAATCGCCGAGGAAACCGGCCTGGATATTTCCGGGGCCGAAGGCGGCTATCTGTTTTCGTACCATCGGGAAAACCCGAAGAACAGCGAGAATTATATAGTAGATATTTACCGCTACACACTGGAATTCCGGGAAGAGGATATCCGGCTGCAGGACACGGAGACTGCGGGATTCCGCCTGGCGGACCGGAACGAGGTGCGCAGTATTGCGGAGCAGGGCTTTTTCCTGCATTATGACAGCATCAAACGGGCATTTGAGGAATAGCATTATAATTCTGCGGAATAGCACTATAATAAGGAGACATTGATGAAACTCATATCTTGGAATGTGAATGGTTTTCGCGCCTGCCTCAAAAAAGGCTTCATGGATTTTTTTAATGAACAGGACGCCGATGTTTTCTGCATTCAGGAAAATAAAATGCAGGAAGACCAGATGGAACAGGAGATTCCGGGCTATCACCAGTTCTGGAACTGCGCCGATAAAAAGGGGTACTCCGGAACGACGATCTTCAGCAAGGAGGAACCTCTGCAGGTCATCTACGGAATCGACGGGGAATACAATGATGAGGGGCGGCTGATCACCCTGGAGTTCCCGGATTTTTACCTGATGACAAGCTATTCGCCGAATGTACAGAGTACCCTGGCGCGGCTGGACTACCGCATGGGATTTGAAGATAAGCTTCGCGGTTTTATGAGCGAACTGTCGAAAACCAAACCGGTGATTCTCTGCGGCGATCTGAATGTCGCGCATAATGAAATCGACCTGAAAAACCCGGATTCCAACCGGGGCAGCGCCGGATTCACCGATGAAGAACGCGGGAAATTTTCCGAACTGCTGGACGCCGGGTTTGTCGACACGTTCCGGTATCTTTATCCGAACGAAACGGACCGGTACACCTGGTGGTCCTACCGAATGCGGGCCAGAGACCGGAATGTAGGATGGAGAATCGACTACTTTGTCGTTTCGGAAGGGTTTGAAGACCGCATTGAAGACAGTGTGATTTATGCCGATGTACTGGGCAGCGACCACTGCCCGGTCGGACTTATTCTGAAGGACTGAGTGAAGAAAGGCGGTCCTGCGCCCCCTGCGCCTCCTGCGGCCTCTGCGCCTCCTGCGGCCCCTGCCCCTCCTGCGCCCCCTGTGGCCGGAGCCGGTCCGCTTCCCGGAGAATGCGGCGCTTCGTTTCCTTCATGCAGTAATTCTGTTTTTCGATGCCGATCCAGCGGCGGCCCGCTTTCAGCGCGGCCACGGCGGTCGTGCCGGAACCCAGGAACGGATCCAGAACCAGATCTCCCGGCGAGGTCATCCAGCGGATGAGCCTCTCCGGGATTTTTTCATTCTGCTCGTGGTCAAAGGCAGTGGCGTGGCCCCGGATATCCAGATCGGTCCAGTTATCCGTCGTAAATTCCAGTGTTCTGTCCGGATACCCGGATTCTGCCGGCAGTGCCGGCGGTTGCGGAAGTGCTGCTTCCGGAGTGGATGTTTCTGCCGGCAGTGCCGGAAGGGCTGTTTCCGGATTGACGGAATACACGAAAATACTGTCGTAGCCGCTGGGCAGTCCTCTGTAGCCTCTGCAGTACCGGCGGGTATCATTCCGGTTCACGATGAGTTCGCCCCGGAAGCAGCGTATCCCGAACAGCCTGTCCAGCAGGGCTTTCATTTCATAGGCCTGCAGGCCTCCGATCTGAATGCACAGGAATCCATCCTCTGCAAGCCATTCACCGGCGAGACGCAGCGTGGTTTCCATCATGGCCATGTATTCGTCCTGCTGAAAAACGTCGGCATAGTCCGGTGACACTACCCCCGCATTATACGGCGGATCCGTGCAGAGCAGCTTCACCCTGCCGCGGTACTCTTTCCCCCATGCCTGCAGGGCTTCCCGGCAGTCCGCCTGAACCAGCAGGCCGCCTGCCAGCTTCTCCCGGATCATAACAGGCCTTCATTCTTCCGCACCCGGCGGAGTTCTTCCCTGACTTCCATTAAAATAATGCCCAGAAGGTTGGTTCCGCCCCATTTCTCCGGATGCATGATCGCCGGATCGTCTGCCGCCAGCGCGGCGCCCCAGATTTTATCCGACGGATTGGCCTCCACCGGCACAGCATCGCCGGTCGAAAGCAGGTAGGCGCGCAGGTCCGGGCTGCAGGCGAATTTGAACCAGCAGGCCGTCCGCACAATTCTGTATTTGAAACGATTCCACAGAACGTCATCGAATCCGCGGATTTTTCTGCCCAGCGCTTTAATCTGTGCCGGATCCGGTTCCTGCAGGATTTCTGCTCCGGTTTCTGCGTCGCCGAACAGCAGCGCTTTGGCTTCCATCATATACTGTTCCACACAGGTATACTCTTTTTCACCGACCCGGAAAGGCTCCAGATACCAGTTGCTCAGGCAGTTCTTCGTGACCTGCTCCTCTCTCTCCGGATAATTTTCAAAGATAATGAACGGTTCCCGGAAACGGCTGCGATCGTCTTCCGGCAGATCGGCCTCCTGCCATTTCGGAATGCGGAATATGCCGTGCTCCATGCGGTTGTCCGGGCCGGCGCTCCAGATCGACGGTGCCGGGAACAGCCGGTCATATTCGGCCTGTTCCTCCGGAGACAGTGCATCCTTCCATTCCGCAAACCGTGCCGCGTATGCTCCGGCTTCGCCTTCTGCCAGTTCCGGGCTGTCCTCGCAATACTGCGGATACCGGAACCACAGCGGTTCCATTATTTCATTCCATGTCCTGTCTGCCATGTTAAAAAACCTTCCTTTCTTTAACTGCAGCTGCCCTGATTTTTTTTGCGTTATTTCGCGCTATATTGTCCTTTTAAGATCGCGCATGCACGTTGAGCTATAATGTCGCACTCAGAAGAAACACAGGAGTCTCCGGGCGGAACATATCGTACCGGCCAACGGGTTTCAGCCGGGTTTCGGCAACCTGGACAATCGAGGCGCCCTCCCCGTCCGGCGGAGCAAAGCGCTTCAGCAGCGCCGCCGCCTCTTCCAGAGTCTGCAGAGTCACCGCGCTGATCACAACGTTCATCGGCCGGTCGGAAGTCCGGCTTTCTGCCTGTACTGCAGTCCTGCCGGATGCCGGTGCGCTCTGCCCGCTTTCTTCCCGCAGCCGCAGGAGTTCCTCCAGTATTGCGTTCAGTTTTCCTTCCGAACCGCCGATAAAGACGGCATCCGGGAGAGGATATCCCCGCAGTACGTCCGGTGCGGTTCCCTGCACCGCCACCACGTTGTCCGTTTGCATCCGCAGAGCATTTTCCCGGATCAGCCGGATAGCTTCCTCTTTGTAATCAAATGCGTACACCGTACCCCGCCAGGCGTTCAGCGCGGCTTCCACGGAGACGGAACCGGTTCCGGCACCGATATCGTAGACGATGGAGTCTTCCCGCAGTTGCAGCCTGCGAATGATCGCGCCCCGCACCAGTTCCTTGGTCATCGGTACAGAGCCGCGGACCAGTTCGCCGTCCGGCACAGAGACTGCGGCCAGTGCCTGCGCCTGTTCGTTGATCACAGCCATAAGCGCCAGAGTTTCCAGAGGCTGCTCTGCCAGATCCCCGGGCGTTCCTTCAAGGATCCTCTCCCGGTCACTGCCCAGATTTTCTCCCACAAACAACCGTACATCGTTCATATGATATTCCTGCAGCCGGCGGATCAGACCGTTCAGATTGCCGCCGCCCAGCACAAAAGTAACCCGGTGGCGACGGATTTCGGATACGATGCTAATGTCTCTGCCGTGGGCGCTGATCAGCCTTGCGTTGTCGTACGGAATGCCGGTCTTTGCAGAAAATGCTGCCAGCGAAGATATGCCCGGATAAACCGCCGGCTGATACGCTTCCAGCGCGCGGGCAATCGCCCCGGCACCGCTGAAAAAACCGGCATCGCCGGATACGAGAACCGCGATGGTGCCGGCGCTGCTTTCGCCGATGATCCGCAGGATCCGGTCCGGGCGGTATTCGGCTATGGTCTGTTTGTGCGGCCACGCCTCCACCAGCCGGGCAGCGCCGATCAGCAGGTCGGCAGCATCGGCCAGCGAGGCCGCTTCCAGGCTCATGCTTTCCCTGCCGCCCGGACCGGCTGAGAGAATATTTACCGTTTTTTCCATTTTTTCAGCCTTTCTGTCATCTGCTCCAGTGTAATTCCTTCGGTCTGTGCCGGCGGTTCAAGCATTATAATTTTCATTCCCAGCGCCCGTGCCGCGCGGATCTTCGCATCAAACCCGCCCCGTTTGCCGGCCGATTTGGTGATCAGATAATCCGCTTTCGCGAAGCGGAAACAGGCTTCATTCATTTCCTGATCAAATGGGCCCTGCATACAGATCAGGTTCCTGCCTCGGAACCCGGCCTTCCTGCAGATTGCAATGGCCTCCTCCGAAGGCAGTATGCGGATGACGGCCCGCTCCGCCGCATTTTTCAGCTGCGCATACTGCGGCGCACCGGCAGATCCGGTGGAGAAAAAGACCCGTCCTTCACAGGTGTTCAGGTAATCGATTATCTGATCCATCGTGGAAAAGGAAAGAATGTCCGGGGTATGCCCGTGCTGAGATGCCGGCTTCGCGGACTGCTGCCCGGGAACGGACAGTTCCCGCAGCACGCGGAAGTACGGAAGCGACGCCTGCTCTGCCGCCCGCTGCACACTCCCGGTAATCGAAGCAGCATACGGATGGGTCGCGTCAATTACAAAGTCATATTGTCCAGTTTTCAGGAGCTCCAGAATCTGCTCCGGCAGCATTTTTCCGCGAATAATCCGGAGTCTGCCGGAAATGTCTGCCCCGGAGATATTTGTGCCGGAGGCTTCTGCATCGGAGGCATCTGCGAGAGCGCTTTTTCCCGGCTGCTCCAAAGTGCTGCCCGGTTCCTGACGGATCAGTGATTCCTGACGGGCCAGCGGTTCCAGGACTTCTTCCCCATATTCGGAAACCACGGACACGGTAACCCGGTAGCCTTCCTGCAGGGCCGTTTCTGCCAGCTCCCGGCCTTCCGCCGTTCCGCCGAACAGCAAAATGCTGCCCCGAACGCCGGGATCGTCATTTCTGCGGGCGCCGGGCTGGTCCGAGCCGCGTTCATATTCATCGGCATACCCGCGAGGCGTAACCATGCGCCCGTTCAGTTCTTTCGTAAAACTGCTGCCGATCAGCACCGTCGTGGTCATTCCCACCGTCGTTTCCGCCAGTTCCTCCAGCGTCACAATTCTGCATTTCTCCCCGGCCCGTCCGATATTTTCCACAATGGCGCAAACCGTACCGGCTTTCCGGTACCGGGAAATGATCCGGCACGCTTTTTCCAGATGTCCGGTTCGTTTCCGGGATCCCGGATTGTAAAGAGCCATTGCCAGATCGCCGCGGGCCGCAGCATCCAGCCGCTTTTCGATCAGGCTCCAGGGAACCATCAGATCGCTGAGGCTGATCACGGCAAAGTCGCAGGTAAACGGAGAGCCTGCCAGTGCCGCCGCACTGAGTGCCGCCGTCACACCGGGAAGAATCCGGATGTCCAGTGTTTTCCCAAGACCCAGCCGGTCGGCCGTGTCCATCGCCAGCGACGCCATTCCGTACACCCCGGGATCGCCGCTGCAGACCAGCACCGTTTCCGTTCCTTCCGCTGCCTGCCGGACCGCGTATTCGACCCGCTCTTTTTCAGAGCGCATGGGAGTAGAATAGTAGTCTTTCCCTGGCAGAAACTGCCGAACCAGATCGACATACAGATCATATCCCACAATCTGATCCGCCTGCTCCAGAGCCCTGCGGACCGCTACGGTCATTCCGTCCTCACTGCCCGGACCAATCCCCGCTATCGTCAGTTTCATCGTTCTGCGCATCCTCTCTGCCTTTCCCGGCTCCTGCTTCTTTCTTTTCTCTTCTGTATTCAGTCTGCCTTTTCCTGCCCTGACTTCAGGCGGGTATAAGCCGCGTTTTCCACTTCTGCCGGATCCGGTTTTCTGCGTGCTGCCGCCAGTGTCACACCGGAACCGGCGGTTTTCCGAAGTACAAATCCGTCAAATCTGCCGCCGCAACCTGCCATCGCACTGCGTTCACAGACATTATCCGTGCCGACCGTCTGCCTCACAAATTCCGAACCGGTGAACTCACCCGGCATTTTTTCCAATTGCTCCGCCGTAAATACCAGAAAAGGACTATGGAAATGCCTTGCCGCCTGGTGAATGGCCAGCTCCCCGGCTTTATCCTCGATGGAGCAGACTGCATAGATTTGCTCTTCCGAAATGGCAAGTCTGCGCAGTTCTTCCCGGACAAAGGCCAGCAGCCTCTCCGGCGGGGTATCCCGGCGGCATCCGATTCCCAGCACATAGCGTTTCGGTGTTAATGTTAATGTCACGGCCGGCGGGTTCGCATGAATCTCCAACGTGTCCGGCTCCTGGTTCGGCTCTTGCCGATTCAGCTCTCCTGCACGGGCTTCCTCCGGATGCACGCAGACCTCCAGTGCATCCGGCTCTTCACCATCCGCTCCAGCCGGATCCGGCACTCTCCGGATCTCCGCCGGCTGTCCCCGCAGCATGGCCGCTGTCACAGCCTTCGCGGCGGCCATATCATTAATATGATAACCGCACCGCTGCGCAAGCAGATCGATGGACTCGATTCCCCGGCTGTCCGTGGCCGTTGTGATCACGGCCCGGCTTCCGAGACGCTCCGCCAGCGCCTGTGCCAGCGCATTTGCGCCGCCGAGATGGCCGGACAGAATCGGGATCACAAACTGTCCGCCTTCATCCAGAACCAGCACCGCCGGGTCCGTCTGCTTGCTGCCGCTGCGGATTTCGTTCGCAATACTGCGCACCGCGATTCCGGCTGCAGAAATAAACAGAATCGCGTCCTCGGTTTCGAACAGCTTTGCCGTCAGCTCCCCGGTTTTCGTGAAGTCCCGGCCGTGCCGCAGCACCCGGACACCGTCCAGCTTCCTGCCGAGCGCCTCGCCCCGGTCCGCAAAACAGAGCGCCGTTTTCCGAAGCACGCGCCGCCCCATGTAAGGATCCGGCGCATCTTCCACCGGCTCCGGCGCCGTTTCCGGACTACCAGCAGCAACCGGGTCCGGCGCCAGCGCAACATCAAGCGGCTTCTTGCCGGCAGGCTCCGGCTGCGTATCCGGGTTCTCCGCAGCAACTGGCTCCGGCGCCGTGCCGGAAACTGCCGCGGCTGTCTGCGCTGGTGCCGCCGGCCGGAACTCAGTTGCAAAATGCTTATCATACAGTTTGGACAGCTCGTAATCATTACCCAGAAATCCGCCGACCAGAATCAGAGCTGTTTTTCGAATGCCTGCCCGGACGGTTTCCTCCGCCAGATTCTGCAGCTCTGTCCGTACAATTTTTTCCTCCGGCCAGGTCGCCTTGTAAACCACCGCACACGGCGTTTCCGGGCTATATCCGCCCGATGCCAGCAGTTCGGCCTGCAGACGTTCCGTCATGCCGGCGCTGAGAAAAACGGCCATGGAAGCACCGTGGCGAGCCAGCTCCCGGATCTTCTCGCGCGGCGGCACCGGTGTGCGGCCCTCCATGCGGGTCAGAATCAAAGTCTGTGACACACCTGGCAATGTGTATTCCGCTTTCAGGGATGCCGCCGCGCCGCTGAAGCTGCTGACGCCCGGGCAGACCTCGAACGGAATTTTCCGTTCTTCCAGTCGGTCCATCTGCTCCCGCACCGCGCCATAAATGCTCGGATCTCCGGTATGCAGCCGGACGAGCATTTTACCTTCTTCCTGCGACCGGTACATGATTTCCATCACCTGGTCAAGATCCAGATACGCGCTGTTATGCACCTCCGCATCCTCCCGGATCCCCTTCAGCAGTTCGGGATTCACCAGAGAACCTGCGTAAATAATGACATCCGCTGTATGCAGAAGTGTCCGTCCTCTCACCGTAATCAAATCCGGCGCGCCGCTGCCGGCACCGACAAAATATATCATCTCAATTTCTCCGTGTTCATTCCGCTCCGGCATTGTCTGCTGCCTCCGGCAGAGTTTCCTTATTAATCATTGTGTTCCACGCCCCTTCAGATCCGCGCCCCTTCGGACGAAGCAATCCATCCGCCCCGGTTGCTGAGCAGAATCATCTGACAGTCCGGCGCATCTCCGCGCCGCCCGCAGCGCCGGCGAACGTATTCCAGCGCGCGGCTGCATACAATTCCTGCCGTTTTCCGATCCAGTTCATGCTCCTTCAGCACTGCCATGGCGGCTTCCGTTGTAATGCAGCGGTCCATTTCCCGCAGCAACTCCTCATCCGCACCGGCCTGCAGCGCACAGCGCATCAGTATATCCAGCCGCGCGTCCGACTCATAGGAATGTGTATTGAAAATGCCGCCCGCCAGCTTAATCATTTTTCCCAGCGCGCCGATCAGCAGTATCGATTCCACGCCCTGCAGGCAGGCTTCATCAATGGCTGCGCCGAAATAATTGCTGCACAGCACCATACGATCCCGGGGGATGTCCAGTTCCTGTTCCGCGAACGCTGCCCCCGTGTTGCCCGGAGCGAGTACCAGCTGCATCGCGTCACCCTGATTCACCGGGGCATCTTGAGACCGTTCCTGCCTCATCTGTTCCTGTTTCATCTGTGCGCACCTCACACGGACTTCCGTGCGAACACTTTCCTCTGCCGCGGCGCCGCTCATCGGATCTACGATCCCGGTCGTGCCCAGAATGGATATGCCGCCCTCAATTCCCAGCAGTGGATTGAATGTCCTGGTGGCAATTTGCCTGCCGTCGGGTGCGGATATGGTAATGATTATGCCGCTGGCTGCATCCGAAGCGCATTCGTGCTGAGTTGTCTGAACGGCTTCCGAAGCACATTCATGAATAGCAGCCCGGACCGCCTCCCGGATCATGCGCCGCGGCCCGGAATTGATGGCCGCTTCACCTTCCGGCCGGTCCAGTCCCGGCAGGGTAACCCGGCCGATTCCTTCCCCGCCCAGAATCAGTATTCCCGAACCTGCCTCCAGCGCCTCCTGCCGGTCTGCCGGAGAAAAATCGGCCTCCAGCGCTTCCGGAATTCCTCCCGGCCGCTGCCAGTCCGCAAGCCGTGCTTCTGCCATGATCAGTATACCGTCCGTCACATCCGCATCATCCCCTGCGTCCTTGCGCACCCCGCAGCAAGCCAGTTCTTTCATCACTTTGGCCTCTTCCAGCGGGAAGATATGCTGTTTAAGCGTGCCGGCATCCTGCCCGGAAATGGTCTTGTGTTCCGGCGCTTCAGCCCCATCACCACGCGGATCCGTGCCGCGGTCTGCCCGCCAGATAATCTCCACTTCTGTCAGAAGTTCCCCGTTGAGCAGCATAGTCACGGCCGCCTTCGCCGCTGCCGCCGCACAAATCCCGGTCGTGAAGCCGGTTCTCAGTTTTTTTCCGTTTCTGAACGTGTAGTCTGTCATGATCACTTCTTGCCTGCGCCGCCTGCTGCGGCAGTTTCCGATTATATTAATAATGATCCGGCGCGCCGTGCCGATGAAATCCGGTCGGCGCTTCCGTCTCTTAACGAAAAATCAAAAAGGAGTTTCGGGAAAAACTATGCATTTTTAAAAAATATTCGCTGGAAATGCATAGTTTTCTTCTTCCTTTTGATTCAATCCTTGTCCTTCACCAAATTTTGTGATAATGGAAATGATACGCCAATAAAGGAATTGACTCATAAGCATTGGAAATACGGTCATGCCCATATAATGGTGTAAATTCAAAAAAGAGCCATTTCTCGTACCTTTAGGTATAATGAAGTTGCGACACTTTATTAGCCAGGGAGGTACAAAGATGGCTCAACTCAATATTACCCTAAACGAAAGCGAAATT
>JAFWDF010000047.1 GCA_017534025.1 Bacillota bacterium | reverse complement strand
TTAATTCATTGAATACAAAGCTAAAATGATATATATTATTAATATCAATATAAAATCAACTAAAACGAACTGAGATATTGAGTAAGGTGCCAAATGAAACGTCGTCATCTGAAGATTTTTGTATCCGTATATGAACATTTAAATATGACGGCTGCCGCGGAGGAACTCTTTATCAGCCAGCCTTCGGTGAGCCAGGTGATCCGGGAGATGGAGAAGTATTATCAGGTGCGCCTGTTTGAACGGTATCCCAAAAGTCTTTATCCGACTGCGGAGGGGGAACTCCTGTATAAGTACGCCAGGTAGATCCTGAGTTTGTTTGATGAAGTGGAGAAGGAGATTCTGTTTATTTCCGAGCGGGCAACCATTACGATCGGTGCGAATATTTCGGCCGGGACCGTTTTGCTGAAGAGGTATATCGACCGGTTTGCCGAACAATATCCGCTGATTAAAGTGGATGTGCGGGTGGCGGGATCCGGTAAACTGCGGAAAATGATCTATGATCATGAGGTGGATTTTGCGCTGGTGGAAGATCTGGTGAGGGAGAGTAATCTGGTGCAGGTGCCGTTTTATCATGATCAGATTGTCTTTGTCGCTGCGCCGGATCATCCGAAAACGAAGAAAAAAGACCTGAAGCTGGAAGATTTTGCAGAGGAAAACATGCTTCTGCGGGATAAAGGCGTGGGCGTCAGAGACAAATTTGACCAGCTGATGAAGCTGCGGGAAGTGGAAATTGAACCGTCCTGGCAGTCCAGCAATACAAGGGCACTGATCAATGCCGCGGAGGCGGGCTACGGGGTAGCGGTGCTGCCTTACTTGCTGGCCCGGGATGAAATAGAATGCGGCCGTCTGGCGGTACTGGATGTCCGGGAAGCAGATCTTAAGAGGAATCTGAATATTACGTACCATAAGGAAAAAATATTTAATAAGTGGGTGGAAGATTTCATTGACATTATTAAAAAGGATGAGCTGTCCTTCTGTTAATGATCTGGAAAAAATGGAATTTGTCTCTGCCGGAGTCGGAAAATGCACATTCAAAGTGGTCGATTTAACGGATGGTAAATCGACCGTTTTTTTTCTCTTCCAATAATGATATAATTAAAAAATATGCACGGCGCAAAGCCGTACCGGATCGTGCCTGGTTTCGAAATGGCAGCTGCGGCGGGATCCGGCCGCGCAGAATAAAAAGGGAGAAAAGAATGGGGACGATAATAAAAGCAATGCGGGTCATCACCTCGCTCGGAATCACAATTATACTGGTTCTGTTCGGGTTGACGGGCTGCGGAACGGGAAGCGAAGGCGTACCGGGCAGCACGGGAGAGGACAACCGCGAAGGACAGCTTTCCATAGTGACGACGATTTTTCCGGAATATGACTGGGTGATGCAGGTTCTGGGAGACCGGGCGGCGGAAACCGATGTTACGCTGCTGCTGGATGACGGCGTGGATCCGCACAGCTTTCAGCCGGCGGCACAGGATATCATGAAGGTGTCCTCCTGTGATGTTTTTATATATGTAGGCGGGGAATCGGATTTCTGGGTGGACGATGCGCTGAAGGAATCCGTGAATCCGGACCGGGAGGATCTGCGGCTGATGAATGAACTGGAAGACCGGATCCTGGAAGAAGAACTGGTCGAAGGCATGGAGCCGGCGGATGAGGAAGAAGCGGGACAGGCGGCTGAAGGCGAAGAAGAACCGGAGGCGGATGAGCATATCTGGCTTTCGCTGCCGCTGGCACAGACATCCGTACAGGCGATCGCACGCACGCTGGGCGAAGCGGATCCGGACCATGCGGCGGAGTATGCTGCGAATGCGGATGCTTACTGTGAGGAACTGGCTGCGCTGGATGCGGACTATGACGAAATGATCGGAACCGCGGCACGGAAAACCATTCTGGTGGGTGACCGTTTCCCGTTCCTCTATATGGCGAAAGAGTACGGCCTTACATATTATGCCGCGTTTCAGGGTTGCTCCGCGGAGACGGAAGCCGGTTTTTCCACAATTGCATTTCTGGCAAAGAAGGTGGATGAGATGAATCTGCCGTGTGTGCTGACACTGGAGGCTTCCGATCAGAGTATTGCCCGTACGATTGTCGAAAGTACGTCGTCAAAAGACCAGCAGATACTGCGGTTGAATTCCATGCAGACGGTGACCGGCAGGGACGCCGATGCCGGCATGTCGTACATTTCCATTATGAAAGAAAATCTGGAAGTTCTGAAGACAGCTTTGAATTAAGATACCTGTAATGATACTGAGAGCAAAGGAGGGAGCGGCATGAAAAGAAAATCGGATATTGTATTTACCGTTGTTGCCGCTCTTTTGCTGGTAGTTCTGCTGGCCGGGATGATCTTTCAGCCGCAGAAGAAGGCTTCCTATTATGAGAACCGGCGCCTGGCGGAATTTCCGGAGGCAGAACAGACGGCTGTTCTGGACGGAAGCTGGTTTGCGAAGCTGGAAACGTATCTGAGCGATCATTCCTTTTTGAGGGCAAAGATTCAGCCCGCGGCTACATGGCTGAACCTCAATCTGTTCCGCCGGCCGGTGGTCAATGATGTGGTCATTGGGGATGATGTGCTGCTTCCGTATTGGCAGCATGAGGCGGTGGACGGAATCCGGCTGCGGCGCCAGGCGGAGGCTCTGGCGGACAATCTGAAGACGTTGTCGGATCTCGTGGAAAGCTACGGAGGAACGTATTGTTACGCGGGCGTTCCCTGTCAGTACGCGTTTTTTGAGGATGCTTATCCGGATTATCTGAATAACCGGAGCGAATATACAGATGCGTCAAACGCGGTTCTGGCAGAGGTGCTTGCCGAACGGGGTGTGAATTATCTGGATCTGGGACCGGTATTTGAAGAACTCGGCAGCCCGGAACTGTTTTCCTCCCGGGTGGACAATCATTACAGTATATTCGGAGCGTATGCGGTTTACCGGAATATGCTCGCGGAATTAAACCGTCTGGCCAGTGCAAAGGCAGGCGGCGGCTGGTACAAGGCTCTGCCGGTAATGCAGGAGAAGGATCTGGTCTTCGAGCCGGTAGACGCTTATTATATCGGGTCCAGGAACCGGCGGCTGTTCAATCTCATTACCAGCGAGGAGAAGCTCTATACGGCCGAACCAGTCAATCCGGTGCCGTTTACCCGCTGGGATTACGGCCATACGGATCCGGATCCGACCCGCGTATACGTATACCCGAAAAAGGGGAAAGCTGCGGATTACGATTTCTATATGGGCGGCAATGTGTCCATTACAAGGATTGAAACGAAGCGGCCGTCACTGCCTAACGTATTGATTTACGGGGACAGTTTTACCAACGCGGTGGAGTGCATCCTGTATCTCAGCTGCAACACCATGCATTCCGTGGACATGCGCTATTATCACGATTCCACTCTTTCCGAGGTGATTCAGAAAGAAAAACCGGACTATGTGTTCTGCATCCGGGACTATGAAGCGCTGCTGAGTACGGAAGCGAACGGAAGAATATAGGGTTAATGAGCCGGCCGGCGGTTTCCGATTTTTGGGGGACCTGCCGGCGGCTTGTGTTTTTTGGGGACTGGCCGGAAGCTTGTGGATTCAGCGGCCTGCCGGGCCTGCAAGCCGATGCTCCGATCTTCCGCTCTGCCGGTAAAAACGGATAATTGACAGAAAGGCTGTGAAAAAGAAGCATCATCGCATTCTTTTTCACAGCCTTTTCTTATTATTTATTACGCTTATTGTCTGCCGGATGATCACTCTTCTGTGCTATTCGAATCATCTTCCGTCAACGCATGTGATACGGGTTCGGCCGGCTCGGAATCCGGCATCGGGTTTTGCGGCCCGGCCTGTTCCGTATCCGGACCCGGCTCCCAAGTCTCTTCGGTTGTGTCGGTTGCAGCTGCGGACATATCCTCTGCAGAAGCAGCTTCCAGCCTGCGCAGGAAATCATCCGCATCATCCGGGATATCATCGATGTCGTCACCCACATCAATATTCAGCGGCGGCCTCCGGAAGAGAATATCGTACATGACCGGTACGATGTAAAGGGTCATGAGTGTAGCGTAAAGCAGGCCGCCGGCTACGACGATGGCCATGCCGCGCCCCATCTGGCTGCCCATGCCGCTGCCGAAGATCAGCATGCCCATTGCCAGAATGGTAGTCATGGCGGTCATGATAATCGGCCTCATACGGGTCTGTCCGGTGGCGACCAGGGCGTCCCGCCGCTCCAGTCCGCCGGTCCGCAGCCGGTTGGCGTAGTCCACGAATACGATGCCGTTGTTGACGACGGTGCCCATTAATATCAGGAAACCCATCAGCGACAGCATGGAAAGCTGTTCTCCGGAAACAATCAGGCCCAGCATGCCGCCGGTAAAGGCCAGCGGTACAGTAAACAGGATAATAAACGGCGACAGCAGACTCTGGAACTGGGCCACCATAATCAGGTAGATCAGCAGCAGCGCCAGCAGAATCATTTTCACCATCTGGCTGAGCATCTCGTTGACCTGATCGGTTTCCCCGCCCATTTCAATGGAATATCCTTTCGGAAGCTCGTAATCATCGAGTTTGTCTTTCAGCTTCCGGCTCAGCAGGGTTGTATTGTAACCATCTTCCGTAGTAGCGCTCACCGTGAGATAGCGGGTCAGATTTTCTCTGCGGATACTGCCGACGGCGGTTGTTTCCTCCAGCTGCGCGAATTCGCCCAGCTTGTAGACGCCGTCATCATCTCCGGAAGAGGCTGATGCCGCGCCTGCAGCGGATGTACCGCCCGTCATGGCAGAAGCACCGCCGGCCATCCCGGATGCAGAACCGGCAGCCCCGTTCATGGCACCGCTGCCCGCGCCGCCGGCCGCGCCGGCTTCCAGCTCGATATCCAGCAGATTCTCCCGGGTCAGTTCGTGGGTGGTATCCTTGATGATAACCTCATATTGTTCCCCGTCCGTCGTGATCGTTGTGGAAGACACACTGGTGGTCAGCCGCCGGGCGATTTCCGCGTAAATCTGCGCCACCGTTATGCCTTTGCTCATGGCCTTATCCTTGTTGATCACCAGATGCAGTGTTGCGTCCGCATCCTCGGACCCGTCGGAAATGTCCGTGAACCCTTTTACCTCGCCGACAATCTCTGCCACATCCGCACCGATTTCTGTCAGGCGGTCCAGATCATTACCATAAATATTGAGGGACAGTCCGGAGGACATCATGGCGGACATATCTCCCATGCTGCCGGCGGACGCGGTGACCTCACAGTCAATGTCTTTTGTGACTTCGGTGATTTCGTCGCAGAGATCCTGCATACTGCCTTTGTAATTCTTAGGATCCGGCTTCACGTAGCAGATGTAGGTGCCGTAATTGGAGGAGCCGGTATCCATGGAGGTGAACATGCCTGCCGTGCTGGAAGCATCGATGATCCCTGCATGTTCGACGCCGTCGATGGTCAGCAGTGCATCCATGACCTGATCCACTTTGCCGTAGGAAGTGCTGCGGTCGTCTTCCTCTGAAGTCACAATCGTGACGTCCACTTCCTCTCCTTCCATATCCGGGAAGAGTACAATGCCCATTGTGACGATGCGGATAATGCTGACGGCCAGCAGGGCTACGGCAACCCCCAGGGTAAGGGCTTTGTGGGAAAGGCACCAGCGCAGGGTGCCGGCGTATTTATTCTGAATCTTTTCAAAGGTTTCGTTTGTTTTCGGTTCCAGCGTCCGCATCAGCGTGCTGGAGGCGGCCGGTACCACCGTCATGGCAACGATCAGCGAGGCTGTCAGACAGAAGGTCACGGAAAATGCCATCGGCAGCAGAAGCTGACGGACCGTGCCGTCGGAAAAGACCATCGGAACGAAAACGCAGATTGTCGTCAGCGTGGAGGCTATGATGGCTCCGCTGACCTGTTTCGTCCCCTGCACGGCCGCATGCGGCGCAGTATATTCCCGTCCCCTCAGCCGGAAGATATTTTCCAGAACTACGATGGAGTTGTCCACCAACATACCGATCCCCAGAGAAAGCCCGGAGAGGGTCATGATGTTCAGGGACAGATTGGTGAAATACAGCAGCGAAAGAGCCAGAAGCACGGACAGAGGAATACTGATGGCAACCACCAGAGTCGGGCGCACCGACTTCAGGAAGAGCGCCAGCACCAGGATGGCCAGCAGGGCGCCCAGCAGCATGCTCTTCAGGATGTCTCCCACGATCATGTTGATGTATTCTCCCTGGTCCATCAGCGTGACGATTTCCAGATTTTCGTCGGCTTCCATCAGATCTTCAATCGCTTTCATGACATTGCCGGACACTTCGTTGGTGCCGTAGGAAGATCCTTTGTAAATGCTGAGCACCACCGCGTCTTCGCCATTCAGGGAAGCGTAGCTGTCCTCGGCATTGTCAATAACCGTGACATCGGCCACATCGGCGAGCAGTACGGTGCCGACACCGTCGATACGGCAGAGCAGGGAATATTTCAGATCGTCGGTATCTTCGTATTCGTCGCCGACCTTCAGCAGCCAGGAATTATCGTCCTTATCATCGATGTAGCCGGCAGGCATGGAGAAATTCTGGGCATAAATGAGCTGGGACAGGGTAGAGGCGTCCACCAGCGCGTTCAGGTTGGCGTTCTTCAGCGCGGCATCCCGGGCGCTTTCATACTGCCCCATGGCATTGTCCAGTTCGGCTTGGGCATTGTTCAGCTGCGACGCGGCCGTGGAAAAACCGACGGCAGCATCCAGCTGCGCCTGCGTGAGGGTGCCGAAGGTCTTCTCCAGAGTGTCCATAAGCTGCGGCGCCTGGCCGAGCATATCGGACAGATTCTGGATCTGCTTGTTAATGGTATTAATGGTATCGCTCGCGGAACCGGACATACCGGTCGAGGACAGCTCGCTCATCAGGGTCCGGATCTGGGAGATAATGGAGTACGCCCTGGTGACCTGCTCCATCAAATCGCTGTAGCTGGTCGTATTGGACAGATTGTTGACAACTTCCCGCAGCCCGGAAATGGCGGTGTTCAGACGGGACTCGATATCCCGGAG
This sequence comes from Bacillota bacterium, assembly GCA_017534025.1. Lineage (GTDB taxonomy): Bacteria > Bacillota > Clostridia > Peptostreptococcales > Anaerovoracaceae > RUG708. The sequence continues at coordinate 12,927 of JAFWDF010000047.1, read as the reverse complement.
CGCAGCCCGGATGGCGCTGTTAATGTTATTGCCGCTGTCCGGATTGCTGGTGCCGGAGTCACTGCCGGAGCCGCTGCCGGAATCATTGCCGCCGTCGGCCGGCGCGGTATCACCGCCTTCTTCTGCGGAACCGCCGGACGGATCCGTGTCTCCGCCGGCACTGCCGGAGCCGTCCGCTTCGCCGCTGCCGCCGGCATCTCCGGAGCCGCTGTCCGTACTATTATCAGCAGTGCTGCCTGCATCGGAAGCGGCGCTGCTGTTTGAACCGCCGGAGGTATTACTGTTGCCGGAGTTGCTGCGGGAGCTGCTCCGGCTGCCGGAGGAACCGGCTCCTTCCATGGATTTTACGATTTTCTCCATTTTTTCAAGAGTGGAAATGAGCGGTTTGATGCGGCTCTGGATGTCCGCTGCCATCGTGGCTACATTACCGCTGATCCCGCCGAAGACGCCGGAGGAAAGCGTGGAGCCGAAGGTTTTTTCCTGTTTGTTCAGCTCCTGCTGCGCACCGTCCAGTTTGGTGCGGGCGGCATTCAGCTTTTTCAGCGCGGAGTTTAATTCACGGTTGGTCATGGCCAGAATACGGTCATTAACACCGTCGATTTTCCCGGAGTTCAGTTCCACCTGGATGCTCTTATCCACCAGACCGATGCCGGAAACCGAGGCAACCCCTTCCTGGCGCTCTATGACAGGAATGATTTCATCGTTGACATAATCCGACAGGGCATAAATATCGTCGCCTTTCCGCTCGATGCCGATGTACATGGTGGCGAGCATGTCCATGCTGATTCCCATGATGTTCGGCGTGCCGCAGGATTCCGGGAGCGTGGACGCAATCTGATCCACCTCGCTGGAGACCTTGACCATGGCGCTGTCCATATTGGTGCCGTTTTCAAATTCCAGCTGTACCATGGAAAAGTTTTCCGCGCTGGTGGAATATACGTTTTTAACATGCGTTACGGTGCCCAGTCCCTTTTCCATGGGCTGGCTGACCTCGGACTCCACTCGCTCCGGGCTGGCCCCGGGGTAGGAGGTGATGACCATCAGATATGGGATATCCATTTCCGGCAGCAGTTCGGCCGGCATCCGGGTGACGGATACCACACCGAATACGATGATGATGATCACCGCGACCAGTACCGTAAATGGTTTTTTAACACTGAATTTTTCCATCTATGTTTCCTTACTTGATTACTTGACGTGCAAATAATAATCCAAGTTATACTAACATAATCGGCGGTAAAAATGAATAGATTTCCAATTAATGACACAGGAATGAAACATACAGGAAAGCATTGACTTTTGTATATTCCGTGCTAAAATATGAAAACGGTTTTCAAATTCATTTTAATGGGCGGAAAGGTCGGAATATGGCAGAGAAAACGAAATACAAAACCAAACAGCGGGAGGATCTGATCGCGTATCTGAAAACGGCACCCGGGCGGCACGTGACCGCAGCGGATGTCTGTGCGCATTTCCGCGGGCTGGGCAGGCCGATCGGCACCGCGACGGTGTACCGCCACCTGGAAAGCATGGTGGAGGACGGCACGGTCAACAAATACATTATCGATAAAAACAGCAGCGCCTGTTTTGAATATATCGGGCCGGAAGTATGCCACCATCCGGTCTGTTACCATTGCAAATGCGAGAAATGCGGAAAACTGATTCACCTGGAGTGCGGGGAACTGGCGCAGGTGCAGCAGCATGTACTGGCGGATCACGGATTCATGGTGGATCCGATGCGCACGGTGTTTTACGGAATCTGCGCGGAATGCCGGAATGGCGGCGAGTAAAGACGGCAATGGATTGGAACGGCAGGAGGTTTGGTCATGGCACAGCTCTCATGCAGTGATCTGACATTGGGATTTGGCGACAATATATTAATACGGGATTTGAATTTTGAAATTCAGGAAGGCGATTATCTGTGTATCGTGGGCGAGAACGGATCCGGGAAGAGCACATTGATCCGCGCACTTCTGGGACTTGTGCAGCCGGAGGGCGGTGCCGTGGTATTCGGAGACGGCCTGAAGCAGTCGGAGATCGGGTATCTGCCGCAGCAGACAGTGGTGCAGAGGGATTTTCCGGCGACGGTGCGGGAAATCGTGCTGTCCGGATGCCAGGGAAGCATGGGGTTGCGCCCGTTTTACCGCGCGGCGGAAAAGAAGCGGGCCGCGGAGAACATGGAAAAGCTGGGTATCACAGGGCTGGCAAAGCGCTGCTACCGGGATCTGTCCGGCGGCCAGCAGCAGCGGGTTCTGCTGGCGCGGGCGCTGTGCGCTACGGAGAAGCTGATTCTGTTGGATGAGCCGGTTTCCGGCCTGGATCCGATGGTGACGGCGGAGATGTACCGGATGATTGCGGATCTGAACCGCGAAGGCATCAGCATTATCATGATTTCACACGATATCGGGGCGGCGGTGCGGTATGCATCGCATATCCTGCACATCGGAGAGACGGTCTTTTTCGGGACCAAAGAGGAATATGCCCGCAGCGATCTGGGCAACCGCTACCTGCATTTTGAAGCTGCGAATGCGGCGGAACGGGAAGACCGGGGCGGCGGGATCCGGCCGGCCGGTGAAAATGCGGCGGGGAAAGGAGAAGAAAAATGATTCAGACACTGGCGGAATATTTTTCTTATCCTTTTGTAAGATATGCGTTTATTGTGGGCGTTCTGATTGCGTTCTGTTCCTCGCTGCTGGGGGTGACGCTGGTACTGAAACGTTTTTCCTTCATCGGCGACGGTCTGTCCCACGTAGCTTTCGGCGCACTGGCCATTGCGACGGTAATGGATTTCAGCAACCAGATGGCATTCATTCTGCCGGCGACGATTCTGTGTGCTGTACTGCTGCTGCGAACCGGACAGAATACGCGGATCCGGGGCGACGCGGCTGTGGCAATGATCTCGGTGGGCGCGCTGGCGGTCGGTTACCTGGTCATGAATCTGACCTCTTCTTCCTCCAATCTGGCGGGCGACGTCTGCAGCACTTTGTTTGGCTCTACGTCGATCCTCACGCTGACGAAAACGGAGGTCTGGATGAGTGCCGTTCTCTCCATGATCGTTGTGGTGATTTTTGTGTTGTTTTATAACAAGCTGTTTGCCGTGACCTTCGATGAGAATTTTGCAAAAGCCACGGGAACAAAGACTGACGCGTATAATCTTCTGATTGCGGTCGTGATCGCCATTATCATTGTACTGGCAATGAACTGGGTAGGTTCTCTGCTGATTTCCGCGCTGGTGATTTTCCCGGCGCTGGCCGCCATGCGGGTGTTTCGGAGCTTTTTCTCCGTAACCGTGTGCTCCGCGATCTTTGCGGTGGTCTGTGCGGTGCTGGGGATTCTGATATCCATTGCAGCGGAAACGCCGGTGGGCGCGACAATTGTCGCGGCGGACATTGCAGGGTTCTTTATTTTCTGGATCATCGGCCACGCACTGGGCACGGACCAGTAAAGAGGCAGGGGGCTGCGGAAGAAGAGCACGGCGGATGGCCGGGCGCTTCGGGCAGGAGCTTCGGGCATGGCCGGTGTTCGGTCAGGTGCATGGCAGGTGTTCAGTGCGATGCACGGCAGGCAAGGTGCTGAGCAGGCCTGAGAGGTGAGATACAGGGTCGGTGAAGTGTTCTTTGGACCTTTCACTGTGAAAAGAAGCGGGATGTCCACGGGTGTGAACATCCGCAGGGAATAATAATGAAAAGGTCCAAAGAGCAGGCCCGAAACAGGTGGAGTACAGAGCCGGAGAAGCTTTCTTTGGACCTTTCACTGTGAAAAGAAGCGGGATGTCCACGGGTGTGAACATCCGCAGGGAATAACAATGAAAAGGTCCAAAGAGCAGGCCGAAACAGGTGAGGTACAAGGCAGGCACTAGTCGGCAAGTTGCAGAAAAGCTTCGTATTCCTTTTTGCGCAGACTGATTTTCTGCCCGGAGGCATAGATTTTCTTATTAATCTGCTCTTTGAAAATGCTGTCCGCCATGTCGGGCGCCTTGGCAATAAAGCCGTCCAGTTCATCGACGCCGTAGTCGAACAGTACCGGCGCCAGCGTGGTGACCGGCCCAACCAGACCGATGAAGGCGCCTTTTGCCAGTTCCAGAAAATGCGGCAGCCGCTTGTCGATAAAGGCAAGCCCGCCTATAAACGCGAAATCGCAGCCCGGCAGAAAATAGTCTGCCGCGTGGAGCGGATAATCACCCAGATAAGGGGTATCTTCCAGAATGGTAAGATCGCAGACCGGTTTGAACAGCTGTTCCAGATAAGGGAAATGACCGATGACGACAACCCGTTTGCCGCGGACTTCTTTCTGATAGGTGATGAAAGGATCCGCAATCCGGTCTTCGGAGTACAGGCTGTCGGTCAGCAGAAGACCGTTTTTCCGGCCCATTTCGGGGGAATTGTACCAGGCATTGATCGCCGCATGTCCCATGGCGGCTTCTGTCATATTCCAGGATTTGATGCCTTTTGCCAGATCTTTCAGGGACAGGTCCAGTTTGCTGCCGGATTCCAGCATAGGCCGGGTATCATAGCCATCGGCAAATTCGGAGAGACCGATATTTCCGCGGCTGCGGACGATGGCTCCGTAATGGGTGCTGACCACATCGTCTACGGGAGCATCCTCGGGGATGCCTTCAATCAGTGCATCGTACAAAGATTTCATAATGTATTACACCTGCGGTGTCCGCCGTCCCGGCCGGAACAGAAAGCCTGTTTCCGCCGGAAGCGGGCACCGTTTTTCCTTTCTTTGGGAGTTGTGTGCGAAGGGGAGCGGGCAGGCTGTTAGATCGGCCCAGCCGAACTGTTGTGGCACGGCTGCCGTCGCGGGAACAGCCGACCCGGAGCCATATCAGAATCCGTGCCGGCTCAGAATCAGAATCCGTGCCGGGTGATCTCTTCCGCCCGGATCAATTCGCCGTTTCGCAGCATATTTCTTATGCGCATGAGAGTATCGTCCAGTTTTTCAATGGCTGCGCTGCTTTTTCTTTCCTCCTCCGAGGTGACAATTACCTTGGAAATGCCTCCGTTGCGGATGACAATGCGCTTGTCGGCGCTCAGCGCCAGCAGGGGATCGTGGGTGGAAATAAACACGATTTTGTCATTTTTTGTAAGAATGGAAACCGCCTGTTTCCGGTCAATCCCGGCATTTTCGATCTCGTCAATCAGAACGATCGGGGACGAACTCATGAACGCCGTATCGGCAATCATTAACGCCCTCGATTGCCCGCCGGAGAGCTGTGTGACCTTCACATCCTCGCTGAACTGTTCGCCGGCAAGGTCATTAGCACAGGCAAAACAGCGGCTTACGATATCCTCCGGATCCTCGCAGAACCGGCTGCGCGCGTGCATTTCCAGAAAACTGCGGACACTCAGGTCCATGACGAAATTCATGTTCTGGGAAAGCTGGGCGACAAGGCGGCCTTCCAGATCGAAACGGGTCTCGTCATCCGGATATTCGCCGTTGATTTTGATACGGCGTCCGGTAGGTGTGTCACCCTGGGCAATGCATTCGATATCGCCCAGCAGGCGGCTTTTGCCGGAGCCGGTCGGTCCCACGATGCTGAGCACCTCGCCCCGGTGCACGGTCAGTTCGATGTCTTCCGGCGAGCCGTCCTTGTAAAAACCGCCGATGATGGTAATGTCCTGCAGGCCGGTATCTTCGTCCTCCGGTGCGGAAAGTACCGACAGAAAATCGGACAGCTGCTCCAGAATATCATCCACACTGATGCCGAGTTCTTCCAGCCAGTCCTGGTCTGCCGCATCGAGCGCGTCCGGCAGCGGAATGTCCGGATCCAGACGGCCCAGATTCATATTGTCAAAAAAATCCGCGGCGATCGGAAACCGGTCGAGCAGGTCATGCAGGCTGGAATGTTCAATAATATCGTAATAATCGAGCAAAGATCGTACCTCCGTTTATTGTGCAGGTTGATCCGACAGCGGATGAAATTCCATCTTTTTCATCATGCCGTTCTGGAATTCGTCACCGATCCGGGTTTCTCCGGTGCAGTAGGAGCATACCGAAGCCGGGGTTGTGAAGCGCAGATGCATGTCGCTGAGGGTCGTAATGTCGATGGTGTTTTTCAGGTATCTGGCCAGCATGAATGCGCCCTGGCCGGTAATGCCGTTGACGAACAGGATGCGTCCCCGGGTATTGACCTGGCGGATGTTGAATTTGAATACTTCCCGCTCCGCCTGAGAGACGATATCTCCTTTGGTAATGACCACGATATCGGCAAATTTCAGCATCGGGCCGATCTTGCGGGGCGTGTTGATGCCGGACAGATTGTCAATGACGCAGACGGCCGGGATTTCACTGATGTGCGGAGAGCAGCGGTTGCAGAGGCCGGCACTTTCGGTGATCAGCATGTCGAAGCCGCTGCGGACGCCCCATTTGACGGCGTCCTCGATATTACTGATGAAGAAATGATCCGGGCAGACTTTGCCGGAAAAACCGATCTCTACCGGGATGCCGGCTTCCGCATAGCGGTGCTGGTCAAAGGATGTCAGGCAGTCAAATTTTACGACGCCGATTTTTCCGACACCGGCTTCATGCAGGGCGTCGATGAGTTTCAGAATGACAGAGGTTTTTCCGGAGGACGGTGGTCCGGATACGGTAATGAGTTTCATGATCTGTATTGTGACGGGCGCGGGCCGGCGCGCCGCAGGGGGCGGCTGGCATGCAGACGGTATTTGTATTTATTAATGAGGACCGTCCTGTACCGGGCTGCGTCACTGCTCCTTTCTTGTATTCAGCGAATGCATTCCTGCGGCTTACAGTTTGACAGTCGCAAAATGGCCGAGCTTCAGGATATCGTCCCGGCTCCCGCCCCGCTTGACTGCCCACAGAATCTTTTCCGGGTCATCCGCCAGGAAACAGGTTATTTCCTGCACATTAAATTCTTTTAAGACGGGTGCCATCGGAACATCCATGCCCCAGAGCCGGGTCTTTCCTGAAACGGCACGGGAGACACCGGCCGGCTCTGCCGGCAGGGCCGCTGCCGGGTACAGATTGCCGTTTGATTCTGCCGGCGCAGCCGCTGCAGGGTGCGGATTGTCGTTTGATCCCGCCGGCACAGCCGCTGCAGGGTGAAGAGTACCGCTTGTATCCGGCGGAGCAGCCGGCTCGGATCCGGCCAGCTGCAGGATCAGCGGCGCATACTTATCGACCAGCGGTGTACCGCTCATAATGAGCTGGTCACATGCCGGAACCAGTTCCAGGTATGCGCAGGAAGGAAAGTCACGGTAGGTGGTTTCCCTGCGGGTAATGTCAAATATGCCCGGTACGTTGTTCAGGTTTTCCCGCAGGTACATCGGGTCGATCAGCAGGGAATGTTTTCCGCCCAGGTTTTCTTTGCAGTAATTGAGGAAGGCGGAAAGGCTCCTGCGGCCGCCGGGGCGGTGGACCGCCCCGGCTGGCAGCCGCTCCGCCCGGTTGCATACGGCGTTCACGGCTGCCAGCCCCAGGGCCGCATCGTAGTAGTCCCAGGCCCTGGCGGCGGCCGCCAGCTCGCTGAGATCCATGCCTTTTTCCGCCTTTACAGAACTGTCAAAACGGCGGAACGCCTCGCGTATGGTCGGCGCCAGCCCCAGCCCGCCGTCTTCGCTCAGCACGGCGGTCCATTCGGCGCCGACCGCCAGATCCAGCAGCCTGTGGCCGGGTTCCACGGAGGCGGTCAGTGCATCATACAATTCCCACATAGAAACATAACTCCTTCTTGCGAATTCATATAATATTAGTATTAATTATGTCAAATCAGACGTATTTTAAGCCGATATAAACAGTATAAACGATCCGGATTGATTTGCAAGCAATTGGCAGATACGGATTCGGTTGCTGGGCGTGCTTCAGCAGTTCAGCAGGTGACTGCCGACGTGCGCCGGTAAGGGAAAAGCGGATTCCAGAGGATATCGGCACCGGATGCCGGACACTCCGTTGTATTGAAGGAGGAATTGTCCGGCAGAGCCGGGCAAATGACCGCTGAAAGATTAAAATTGTCCAGCACGGCAGCCGGGACAAGCAGATTTCAGGCAAAAACAGAGCCGGCAGCCGGACAACCGGTTGTTCTGAAGAAGGAATTGTCCTGCAGAGCCGGACAATTCGCCTTTGAAAGAGTGAAAATGTCCAGCCCGCCGCTCAGGAAAAGGGAGATCCTTTTTCCCCGGCCGCTCCCTCAGTATTTTCGGGCGGCTGGCCGGGAGACAATAGTCGGATAGCCGAAACTGTGGTATCATATAAGTTAATGAAAGTCTGGTATTCCGGCCCGCCGCTGCAGCAATATTGCCGCGTCAGGGAATACTGCGAAAATCCTGTTCCAGGAGAGATGATTTAAAGGATAAAGGTGTTGGATAGCGGGATTTGAGTTTTCAAAGCTGCGGGCTGATTATAAAAAGGAAGAAGGTAAAAGAATGGAATTGATGAAACAAAAATGGAAGCCGGAGGCCAATGCAAACAGGGACCGTGCAAAAGAATGCAGCGGCAGAAAACAGGCGGAGCAGCGCACAGGCAGGGTGCGCCGGCTGGCTCTGTGCTCGGTTCTGATTCTGACAATGGTAATGACCATGATTCCGCTTTGTACGGCGTCCGCGTCTGTTTCCGCTGCACAGAACACGAAGCTGATTGCGTTTACGTTTGACGACGGCCCGTCGAAGTTTACGCCGACACTGCTGGACGGCCTGCGCGACAAGGGCGTAGTAGCTACTTTTTTCATGTGCGGTACCAACGGCAGCCACGGTATTGTCAACCACAGCGCACTGCTGGACCGGATGGTGGAGGAAGGACACCAGCTGTCCAACCATTCCTGGGATCATCCGTCCATTGCGAAGCAGTCCGGTTCCCAGGTTGCCACGGAATTTGCCAGAGTGGAGAGCCTGCTGTTCGATCACATGGGCGGCAGCTACATCGACATGGTCCGTACGCCGGGCGGCGCCTACAATTCCACAATTCAGAACAATACGAAGGCGCCGATCATTATCTGGAGCGTCGATACACTGGACTGGAAAATCCGGGACGCAAGTTCCGTATATAACAAGATTATGAGCAATGCCAAGGACGGCAGCATCGTACTCATGCACGACATTTACCAGACCAGCGTGCAGGGTGCCCTGCGGGCTGTGGATTCTCTGAAGAGTCAGGGCTACGAGTTTGTCACCGTTTCCGAGCTGCTGCGTCGCAGGGGCATTACCCCTTCCAACGGCACCCGCTACTACTCGGCGCTGAACAACGGGACAACTCTGCCGGCCTATCAGGCGCCGACTGTTAATTCCTATTACGATGACGGGGCGGAAAAGACCATGGTCACATTCTCTTCGGCAGATGCAGGCATTACAATGTACTACACCACGGACGGTTCCTATCCGAAGCTGTCCTCTGCCAGATATACCGGGCCGGTTGCCATTTCCGCCGATACGACCTTCAAGGTGGTGGGATATGATAAATACGGCACCAGAACGCCGGCCACCGTCCAGACCGTAAAGAAATACCAGGTGGCTCCGCCGAAGGCCTCCTCTGAAAACGGCATGATCACCCTCCGCTGCGACACAGCCGGAGCGGAGATCTATTACACGACGGACGGTACCAAGCCGACGACGTCTTCCAATCAATACACCGGCCCGTTCCCTGCGGAGGGAATCGGCAATACGCTGAAAATCATCGGCATGAAGACCGGGGTTTATCCGAGTGTGACGGTGACATATGCAGTTACGGATAATGGCATGGTATTCGGCGATGTAGATCCGTCGCTGTGGTATTTCCAGGCGATCAACAAGGCCGTCTGCAATGGCATTATGAATGGCATGGGCGACGAAAGCTTTGCGCCGCAGGGACAGCTGACCCGGGCCATGATGGTACAGATTCTGTATAATATCGAGGGCCGGCCGGAGATTAAGGAACCGGCTGCTGCCGATCCTCCGGCGGCTGACAGTGAACCGGATGATACAAATGATCCGAATGCCGCGAATGACCCGGCGGATCCGGGTTCTGATCCGTCCGATCCGGGAACTGGCCAGTCCGATCCGGGCTCTGATCCGTCCGGTCCGGTGCAGCCGGTTCCGGATTTCAAGGATGTCACAGATGCTGACTGGTTTGCCGACGCGGTTCGCTGGGCTGCTTCGGAAGGCATCGTAAACGGGGTCACCGCGACCGAATTCTGTCCGCGGGAAAACATTCTCCGGGAGCAGCTGGTGACCATGTTGTACCGCTATGCTGGCAATTACAAACACATTAAGATGGAAGGCACGGCAGATCTGTCCACCTATACCGACGGCTGGTCTGTCCGGGAATACGCACAGGATGCATTCCGCTGGGCCATCGCCAACGGAATCATTAACGGTTACAGCAACGGTGCGCTGGATCCGCACAACACCGCTACCAGAGCGGAGGCGGCGACTATTCTGGTGCGATACACGGAAAAGGAATGGCAGCCGGCGGAATAAGGACGCTGCAGCCCGGCGGATGCCTGCCGGATTGCAGATGCGCAGGCTGCTCTGACCGGAGGGCAGGGCATTGACATTACAAGAACAAAGAGAACTGTCTTTTTACAGGCCGGTTGCGTTCCTGAGAGAAGAACGGGGCGTCGTGCTGGTACAGCATTCCGTCAGCAAAAGGGTTTTTGTAAAAAAGGTACTGGATGTCTATGACCGGCGGGTTTTTCAATACCTGCAGGAGCATCCGGTGCCGGACACGCCGCGCATTTATTATCTGGCGGAGGACGGCGGAAAGCTGATTGTCATTGAAGAGTATATTAATGGCCGGGCGCTGCAGGAGATCCTCGATGAGGAAGGGCCTGTGGAGCCGGAGCGCGCCCGCCGGATTATTATCAGTCTTTGCAAAATTCTGCGGGATCTCCACAGCGCGGAACCGCCGATTATTCACCGGGACATCAAGCCGTCCAACGTACTGGTTGCAGAGGATGGACGGGTGGTTCTGATCGATATGAACGCAGCGAAGTATTATCGCAGCGGACCGGCTAGGGATACCCGGCTCATCGGCACCCACGGCTACGCGGCGCCGGAACAGTACGGCTTCGGCGTATCGGACGAACGCACGGATATCTATGCCCTCGGTGTTCTGATGAATGTAATGCTGACCGGACAGCTTCCTTCCGTGGCTCCGGCGGCGGGACCGGAAGGCGAATGGATTGCGCACTGCGTACAGATGGATCCGAAGGACCGCTTTGCGTCCATGGAAGAAGCGCTGGCAGAACTGGAGCCCGGGCAGGGAGAACGCCGCGCGGGAAAGACAAAGAATGATGCGTATCTGAAAAGCTATCTGCCGCCGGGGTTTCGGAGCAGGAATCCCTGGAAAATGGCGGTGGCGGCCGCCGGATACCTTGTGCTGGCCATGGGCATCGTGTTCGGCCAGTTCAGCGACAATCCTGCCGATGAGTATATTTACCGGGCCGGAGCTGTTATTATCTCGGCTCTTATTATTCTCCTCTGCGGGAATTACCGGAATATCCAAGGGGTGCTGCGCATTTCCGACATTCCTCAGCGGTGGCTCCGCGTGTTGATGCTGGTGGTACTGTCTGCGGGGATTTTCTGTTTTGGCATTATAGGTATTAGCGCTTTACTGGAGCTGTCGGCCTGACGATCCGGCTGATTGACCGGCACACTGGCGAGGCGGAGGAACGGCTTATGAACGTGGAAGAAAAGACAACCGGTACGCTGACATCGATTTTAAGCAGCGCGCATCCGCAGCAGCTCGCGGAGTTTCTGGAGGAAAACCGGGACAGCCTGATTAGCGGAGACCGCCCGTTTGCCGCGTTTATGCGGGAACGCATTCGGGAAAAGGGTCTGAAACAGCAGGATGTTTTCCTTACGGCGGACATTTCTGAGGGATACGGATACAAACTCATTTCCGAGGAGAAGCATACGCTGCAGAGAGACGTGATCCTGCGGCTCTGCCTGGCGGCAGGCTTCTCGTATAATGAGACGCAGAAAGCCCTGAAGCTGTACGGCATGCCCCCTTTGTACGCGAAGATTCCGCGTGATTCGGTCTTCATTATCGCGGCGAATAACGGTATCCGTGATCTGAGCGTTGTCGACGAGATGCTGCGGGCGCACGGATTTGATCCGCTTTACCCGTGCAGCAGCGGGGAATGATAAGTCCGTGAACCGGGAAATGCCGCGGGACGGCTTGGACTGACCGGCCGGAACATGGGAAATGATGAGTAAAATTCCGGACAGGGTCATCTCTGCCGGTTCATTCCCACCTCTGCGGTGGGAACGGTGAAATACGTAAACTGATATAATTAAGCCACTCGAAAGGGTGGCTTGTTTTGTTTGTCTGAGGAAAAGAAAGACATGCGGGTATCCGACGTGAAAATGAAAAAGAGACGGAGAAAAATTGGAAAGGGAGGAATTAGAACATGGCAAACGGGAAGATGACAACCTGTAAACATTGCGGAGCGGAGGTCGCTGCCAGTGCAAAGACCTGTCCTCAGTGCGGCGGCAAAATATCGAAGCCGATTTATAAACGGATCTGGTTCTGGATTTTAATAGGAATTCTTGTAATAGGAATTGGCGGCGCCATCGGAGGATCAGATACAACATCTAAAGACGTGCAGAATAATACGCAGAATGAAGCTCCTGCACAGCAGGATACTGCAGTTCAGGATGATACTGCTGCACAACAGGAAGCACCCGCTCAGGAAGAAGTAATTGAGTATGCAGAAGTTACTGTTGATCAGATGACCGATGCTCTTGATAATAATCCGGCAGCTGCCAGTGATGAATATAAGGGAAAATATTTTTCCGTAACGGGAAAGCTGGATAACATTGATTCAAGCGGGAAATACATTTCATTAACCGATATTAATGACGAGTGGAGTATTATCGGAGTGACCTGCTATATAAAGAATGCGGATCAGCTGGATCAGGTGAAGCAGATGTCCATGGGACAGGAAGTAACTGTAAAAGGAAAGGTTACCACTGTTGGAGAAGTGTTGGG
>JAFWDF010000046.1 GCA_017534025.1 Bacillota bacterium | reverse complement strand
TTCAGAGTCAATCCGGCAAAGCGTTCCATACTGCTGTTTGCAACAAATTCTATTATTTTGATTATATCAAATTTATCACGTTAAAGCAATGCATTATTCACATTGCCTTTCTGCAAACAGTCTTCGCATATAATCGCGCCGTCCGGCACACTCAGAGCGGCCGCACCCCGCTGCTGCCCGCAGCGGCAGCAGGTAAGCAATTCCGGCATATACCCGCTCTGCGCCAGTACAATCCATTGAAAGATCAGCAGCAGCGACCGGTAGCGTCCGTTCCGCTTCTTCAGAATGCGGAAAAAGGCCAGCAGCGTATCCAGAATGTCCGGGGCCGGCTATTCATATGGAAGAATGGCATCCACATATTCCAGCGCGCAGGAAGCGGCGAAATACCGGTCCACGTCCTCTCCCAGCTCGAAAAAGCTTTCGACCGGTTCCGCGGCATCTACGTTGAACTCGCGGCCCTTGTACAACTGATATCTCCCGTAGGTGAACGGCCCCAGCGCAAGATGCGACCGGTTTTTCCCTCGCTGGGTCAGCCCGGTGCCGGCGCTGATTTTTCCGAACTTTCTTGTGAATATAACCAGCATGCGCCGGTCCCTGGCGATTTTTGTATTTTTTAAAATCAGACCGGTGGTTTCTGTGATCATGATCTTCCGTCCGTGTTGTAACCGAAATTGCTGATGTCAATCTCGCTCTCCCGCCAGTTTTTCTTCACCTTTACCCACAGCTGCAGGAATACTTTCGTCCCTACCAGCGGTTCGATTTCCATACGGGCGGATTTGCCGATGCCTTTCAGCTTTTTGCCGCCTTTCCCGATAATAATGCCTTTATGGGTCTGCCGTTCGCAGTAAATCGTGGCATCGATATTGGTAATCCGGTCCAGTTCTTCATAGCCGGTGATCTCCACCGCGATGCCGTGCGGCACTTCATCATTCAGATACATCAGCGTTTTCTCGCGGATGATCTCCGATACCAGGAACCTCATCGGATTATCCGTGAAGATATCGTCCGGGAAATATTTCGGTCCTTCTTTAATATATGGCTTCAGCTTTTCGAGGCACACATCCGTATTAATGCCGTGCGCCGCATCCGTCCCTATGATCTCGTCGAACACACCCATGGCTTCATATTCTTCGAAAATCTGCCGGTATTCCTCCGGATCGATCAGGTCAATCTTATTGATAATGAGTATTTTCGGCGTGTCCGGAACCTGCCGGATCTTTTCGAGGATAAAACGATCTCCCGGGCTCTTCGACGGAATGCCGTTTACAAGAAACAGAAGCGCGTCGGTTTCCCGCAGCGTAGTCATAGCCGTATCCACCAAATGTGTACTCAGCTTATTTTTCGGTTTATGTATGCCCGGTGTATCCACAAAGATGATCTGCAGATCTTCTTCATTATAAATGCCCCGGATGGCGTTCCGCGTGGTCTGGGCTTTGTTCGATGTAATGGCGACCTTTTCCCCGACGATAGCATTCATCAGCGTGGACTTTCCCACATTCGGCCGCCCTACGATTCCTACAAATCCTGATCTCATAATACAAATCCTTTCGGCAGAAGACTGCTCAGAGGAGTGACTTCATATTCTTCTTCCGATGCGCCGGTGATCACATCCATGTCCTGTCCGAATTCAGCCAGTACCTGGCGGCAGATGCCGCACGGATTGGCCGGTCCAGAAGGGGAATAGACCGCAATGGCCCGGAATTCCTGCTCACCTGCGGTAACAGCGGCGGAGACCGCCGAACGCTCCGCACAGATGGTCGCGCCGAATGACGCATTTTCCACATTGACGCCGGTATAGATTTCACCGCTTCCGGCCAGCAGAGCGGCACCGACAAAGAACCGGGAATACGGCGCATACGCTTTGGAGGATACCCGGATCGCCCGTTCCATGAGTTCCCGGTAGTCCACGGCCTTTCCCGAATCGACCTGCGAATCTCCATCGCCCGCGGTTTCCCGGGTTATGCCGAGTGCGTTCATCACGGCTTCCTCCTCCGCGCGCATCTCCTGTTTTTCCTCTTCTTCCATATGATCGTAACCCAGCAGGTGCAGCATGCTGTGAACAAAGAGATAGACAAACTCCCGCTCGAAGGAATGTCCGTACTCCGCCGCCTGCCGGCGTGCCGCGTCTTCACAGATTACCACATCGCCGAGAGGAATCCGGTACTCTCCGATATCCCATTCCTCATCGCCGTCATACTGCGGAAACGACAGGACATCGGTCTCTTTATCGATCCCGCGGAACTGCCGGTTCAGCGAACGGATTTCCTCCGCGGAAACCATGGAGAGACTGACCTCACAATCATCCGGATCCAGTCCCTCACGGGACACGCACAGCGCAGCGGCGCGCTGCAGCGTTTCATAAAAAGCGCGGCTGAGTTCTTTACTTCCGTCAAACAATATTTCCATAATCCGGTCCTATTCTTCCGCCTTTCTGTACGCATTGATAATCTTTCTGACCAGTGGATGACGGACCACATCGCGGTCATCAAAAACGGTAAATCCTATACCGTCTATTCCCCGCAGCACCTTCTGTGCGTCCACCAGTCCGGAATTCTGTTTTTTCGGCAGATCGATCTGTGTGATATCTCCCGTGATCACGGCGCGGGAACCGAAGCCGAGCCGTGTCAGGAACATCTTCATCTGCTCCCTGGTCGTGTTCTGTGCTTCGTCAAGAATAATGAACGCATTGTCCAGCGTCCTTCCCCGCATATAGGCCAGCGGAATGATTTCGATCACTTCTTTTTCCCGCAGGCGCACTACCGTATCTCTGCCCAGGATATCGTACAGAGCGTCAAATAACGGCCGCAGATACGGATTGACTTTTTCCTGCATATCGCCCGGCAGAAATCCCAGGCTCTCGCCCGCTTCCACCGCCGGCCGGGTCAGCACGATACGGTCCGCATCCCGGTCTTTGAATGCCCGCACAGCCATCGCCACCGCAAGATAGGTTTTCCCGGTGCCGGCCGGACCGATCCCGAACGCGATTTCATTGTTCCGGATGGATTCCGCGTACTGTTCCTGCCCGTGGGTTTTCGGACGAATCGGTTTGCCCTTGTTGGAAAAACAGATCACGTCATTTTTCATGCCGCGCTGCCGGACAGTGCGGCCTTCATTATTCAGTTCCAGTATTTCGTCTACCCGGCGCTCATCCAGTTCCTGTCCGTGCTCCAGCAGCCAGACCATATCCCGGACCGCGCTTTCCGCCCGCTCCGCTCCGCTGCCGGAAATGACCAGTTCATCGCCGCGCAGCACGACATTAACATGAAAGATATCCCGGATTTTTTCCAGATACATATCCTCCCGGCCAAATATCTCAGACACTTTCTGGGCGTCGGATATCTCCAGTTTTCTGATTTCCGTATCAGTTTTCTGCAATCACTGTCTCCTTTTCTCTGCCGTGCGGACGGCACGATCATCTGCGGCAGCAGACATCATGGCGGTCTCCCGGCATTCGCTTTGTGAGGCTTCCGCAAACGGCGGTATTCTGTATATCGGGAATACCCGGAACCGGTCGGAAGCAAACAGCCGAATCTATTAATAATTTATTATATTACATTCCCTCCCTGGATGACAGTCCATGCT
Organism: Bacillota bacterium; assembly: GCA_017534025.1. Lineage (GTDB taxonomy): Bacteria > Bacillota > Clostridia > Peptostreptococcales > Anaerovoracaceae > RUG708. Next base: position 3,221 of record JAFWDF010000046.1, on the reverse strand, counting down.
GCCGGATAAATAAAAAAAACGCCTGACGCATCAGACGTTTTTCATCGAACCTTAAAGAGCTCTTTCAACTTTGCCGGACTTCATGCAGCGAGTGCACACCTTCATCCGTCTTACGGAACCGTTATCATTCACCCTTACCGTCTGGATGTTCGGATTCCATTTTCTCTTGGAGTGGATATTGGAATGGCTTACCTTGTTGCCGGAAACCTGGCCCTTACCACAGATCTCACACTTGTTAGACAATTAAAACACCTCCTTCGCATATCCTCTCGGAAATTATATCAACATCTGATGCCGCAGCAACGGCGCCGATGTATCGCATTCACAAGTCCATGAACGACTGATATTATAGCACAGCTTCTTTCCCTATGACAAGCAGAAATTTACTATCTTTTTATATTTTTTTACCGGCTAGTTTTTGTCCGGATCGATCCCCACGGTTTCCAGTGTTTCCAGGGCGGAAGCGATCAGTTGTTCCTTATCCAGGAGCGCTTCGGATTCCAGGATTCTGGCCAGCACCGGACGGGTAGCCGGATGCTTCGGCAGGAAAACCGTGCAGCAATCTTCATACGGTTCAATGGATTTCTCGTAGGTTCCGATCTTCTGTGCCAGATCCATGATATCCACTTTATCCATGGCAATCAGCGGCAGCATCACCGGCATCTGCACGGCATTGTCCGTGGCCACCAGCCCGTGCACCGTCTGACTGGCCACCTGGCCGATACTTTCGCCGGTAATCAGCATATCACAGTCATGGGAGCGCGCCACCCGCTCTGCCAGCATCATCATGAAGCGTCTGGACAGAATCGTCATCTGCTCCTCCGGGCAATGCTCACCGATCGCCTGCTGAATTTCCAGAAGATTAATGGAATGCACCCGGATTCTGCCGCAGTAGCCTGCCAGGATCCCGGTCAGCTCATACACCTTTTCTCTTGCCCGTTCGCTGGTATACGGATAGGAATGAAAATGAACCGCTTCAATCATCATCCCCCGCTTGGCCATCATCCAGGCAGCCACCGGACTGTCAATCCCGCCGGACAGCAGGATGAGTCCCTTCCCGTTGGTCCCCAGCGGCAGACCGCCGAAGCCCTTCACCTTATCCGCAAACACGTAGGAATGCTCCCGGCGGACATTCACGAACAGAACGCAGTCCGGATCGTGCACATTCACCCGCAGGCCGTCATTGGCCCGCAGCACGTACGCGCCGATTTCCCTGGCAATCTGCGGCGACTGCAGCGGAAATGTCTTGTCCGCCCGTTTCGCTTCCACCTTGAAGGTGCGGATCCGCCGTTCCGGAATCAGCTTTTTCATATATTCCGCAGCCGCCCGGCCGATCTCTTCCAGTTCAGAGGATACTTCCACAGCGTGACTGACAGAGGCCACGCCGAATACCCGGAGGATTTCCTGCTCCACTTCCCGCACCGGATACTGTTCCGGCGCTTTTACGAAGATCAGGCCCTCCGAACGATATGCTTCAATTCCGTCATACTGTTTCAGTGCCGTCCGTATTCTCGTCAGCAGCTTCTTTTCAAAATACGGCTTATTCATGCCCTTCAGGGCGACCTCGCCGGTTCTGACTATAAATGTGCTTTTTGTATCTGCCATATTATCTGCCCATCCTGTTCGCGATCTTCATCATTTTCCTGTGCTGTTCCACTGCTTCGGCCAGCCTGTCCAGCACGTATTCTACTTCTTCCGGCTCGTTCAGATAAGACAGGCTGAAACGGACTGCGCCTTCCGCGCCGTTTTCACCGCATCCCATGGCCAGCAGAACGTGGCTGAATCCTTTTTTATGCGAGGAACATGCCGAGCCGGTAGAAACAAAAATCTCCGATTGCTCCAGCATATGCAGCAGCACTTCTCCCCGGCAGCCGTGGAAAGTCACATTTACAATATTCGGCAGCCAGACGCTTTCTCCGTTCCGCACCGCCTCCACGGGACTGTTAATGGTTATGTCTCCGATCCGCTCCCGGATCCCGCCGGCCAGCCGTTCACCCATCGCCCGGCTTTTCCCGGCATCCGTCCGCAGCCTTTTTGCCGCTTCCTCTGCAGCAACCCCGAATCCCGCAATACCCGGTACATTTTCCGTACCGGAACGGAATCCGCGCTCCTGCCCGCCGCCATACTGGAACGACGGAATATGCACGCCTTTTCGTATGTACAGAATGCCGGTTCCTTTCGGGCCGTGAATCTTATGCCCGCTGGCTGACAGAAGATGAATCCCCGCAGCCCGGACATCAATCGGAATCTTGCCGTAACTCTGCACAGCATCACAATGGAAAAGAGCTTTCCCCTGTTCCCGCACCAGGCGGCCGATCTCGGCAACCGGCTGGATCGCACCGGACTCATTGTTCACGTGCATTATACTTACCAATATAGTATTATCGTCAAGTTCTTCTTCCAGCGCCCGGAGATCTACAATACCATCCCGGTCCACCGGAAGAAACACTACTTCAAACCCTTCTGCCTGCAGCTGCCGGCAGGCTTCCAACACAGCCGGATGCTCAATCGATGAAGTAATGATTTTATTGCCCCGCCGTTTTCCCGCCCGGGCAGCTCCGAATACCGCAGTGTTGTCCGCCTCTGTTCCGCCGGAACAGAAAAACACTTCCTCCGGTTCCGCATGAAGCAGTGCAGCCGCTGAACGCCTGGCTTGTTTCAGTATTTTTTCCGATCGTACACCCAGCCGGTGCAGCGAAGAAGGATTTCCGAACTCTTCCTTCGCCGTCCGGTAAACGGTTTCCGTAACCGCATCCAGCTGTCTGGTAGTGGCACTGTTGTCAAAGTAGACAAACATGGTCTTTTCCTTCCCTGCAATAAACAAGGCTGTCTCGGATGAGACAGCCTGCCGTTGTTCTCTTTGAGATGTAAGCTATTATCTCGCGTAATCCACAGCGCGGGTCTCTCTAATAACATTGACCTTTATCTGACCCGGGTACTGCAGCTCACTTTCAATCTTCTTACTGATCTCTCTGGCAAGAAGCGGAATATCGTTGTCCGATTTTTCATCCGGCTTTGCGATGATGCGGATCTCACGGCCGGCCTGAATAGCGTACGACTTATCAACGCCCGGCGTGGTATTCGCTATTTCTTCCAGCTTCTGAAGCCTCTGGATATAGTTTTCCAGAGTTTCCCGTCTCGCGCCCGGTCTCGCCGCGGACAGCGCGTCCGCCGCTGCGATCAGAACGGCCTCCGGCGTCTTGGCTTCATAGTCGCCGTGG
>JAFWDF010000009.1 GCA_017534025.1 Bacillota bacterium | reverse complement strand
TTCATATTTCAGATGAAATGTCCAAAGATCGCTTCCAATACCATGGGTTCACCATGTCTAACGCGCCGATCTCTGGACTTTTTCCTTCAATTCGCCGGCAGATGTCCACCACCGTGGACATCCCCTTCATATTTCAGATGAAATGTCCAAAGATCTCCTCTGGCGCCATGGATTTGACGTGCCTAACCTGCCGATCTCTGGACATTCCCGATTGCATTACCAGAAAAAAAGCTGCTGCACCCGGCAATTGTTGCCTGGTACAGCAGCCCATTCTTATCCGTGATGTCCGCGGCTGCCCGCCGCGTTTTTTATTTCCCGCAGTTCGTACTGCGTTCCCTGCTGATGATCACGTACTATTAGTTATTGATCAGCTTGTCTTCGTTGCTCCAGCTGTACAGGCTTCTTACTTCTTCGCCCACCTTTTCAACCGGATGTTCAGCAGCCTTCTGGCGCATAGCGCGGAAGTGAACCTGACGGCCTGCGCCGGACATATCCTGCAGGAATTCGCTGGCAAATGTACCGTCCTGAATGTCGGACAGGATCTGCTTCATCGCCTTCTTAGTGTCTTCGGTGATGATCTTAGGACCGGTGATGTAGTCGCCGTATTCCGCTGTATTGGAGATGGAATATCTCATGCCTGCGAAACCGGACTGATAGATCAGGTCAACAATCAGCTTCATTTCGTGGACACATTCGAAGTATGCATTTCTAGGGTCATAACCCGCGTCAACCAGTGTTTCAAAACCAGCCTGCATCAGCGCGCATACGCCGCCGCACAGAACAGCTTGTTCACCGAACAGGTCGGTTTCAGTTTCCACTCTGAAGGTAGTTTCCAGAATACCCGCTCTCGCTCCGCCAATTGCAGCGCCGTAAGCCAGCGCGTTGTCCAGAGCCTTGCCGGTGGCGTCCTGATAAACCGCTACGAGACAAGGGGTGCCCTTGCCAGCCTGGTATTCGGAACGAACCGTGTGGCCCGGAGCCTTCGGAGCGATCATCGTAACGTCTACGTCAGCCGGAGGAACGATGCACTGGAAGTGAATGTTGAAACCGTGCGCAAACATGAGCATATTGCCCGCTTCCAGATTCGGCGCGATGTCATTCTTATACAGATCTGCCTGCTTTTCGTCGTTGATCAGAATCATGATCACGTCAGCCTGCTTCGCTGCTTCCGCGGCAGTGAATACTTCAAAACCCTGTTCTTCAGCCTTTGCCCAGCTCTTGGAGCCTTCATACAGACCGATGATAACCTTGCAGCCGGATTCCTTCAGATTCAGCGCATGCGCGTGGCCCTGGGAACCGTAACCGATGATGGCGATGGTCTTGCCGTCCAGATTAGCGATATTGCAGTCCGACTGATAAAAAATTCTGTTTGCCATTTTGTTTTTCCTCCTGCGAAAAATACTAATTTCAATTATGTTAATGATATTGTTACCGATTATGCAAAGAAACCCTGCTCCGCCGTTCGGGCAGGCCCCTTCCGTTGTAATACAACTATTATCCGATGTCTGACATCCATGCTATACCACCGCACCGGCTTTGTCAAGACAAATTCTGCCGGATTCGCAAAACAAAGCGCGAACCGGCAGTCCGCCAGTTCGCCAGTCCGGCAGCTTTGCCGTCCTGCCATCCTGCCGCACTGCAGCCCTTGCAGGGATTACACCTTATCCCCTACAGATCCAGCTGCAGATCTTCGTTCCACGCCGCGTGATGAAGATGGATGGTAATGGCGCTGCGCAGCGCACTGGCATCCCGCCGGCGCAGAGAATCCATGATCAGAATGTGGTCCTTGTACGCGTCCTCTGCGATCGTGTCCAGATTCATGTTCAGATCGAACGTCTTCTCAATGGTCAGCGTCATGACGGAAATGAACTGCGTAAGGAACTCGTTGTGGGAAGCCCTCATCAGAGCCCCGTGAAATGCGGTTTCCGATTCGATCCGGGCATTCCCCCGAGGATCCTCCAGAATATGCTGCTGCACAATTTCCCCCAGCCGCAGAATTTCTTCGATTTCTTCCTCGCTGGCCCGCATGGCGGCCAGTACCGCCGCCTCCGGCTCAATGATCATGCGCGCTTCGAACAGGTCCCGCAGCGTCACTTTGATATCCGCGGATTCCATGCCCGGCAGATCCTGCCCGGCTGCAAAATGCTCAATGGCCTTCGCTACAAATGTTCCGCGGCCACGGTGAACCACCAGGACGCCCTCGTTGACCAGGATCCGGATCGCTTCACGCAGTGTCGTCCGGGAAACGCCGAGCGCGACGGACAATTCATTTTCATTGGGCAGCTTTTCTCCTGCACCATATTTTTTTGCGTTAATGTCTTCCCGCAGCGCATCGGCTGTGCGCTGGGAGAGATTTCCTTTTTTCTTCACCTGCATGAGCAGTCATGCCTCTTGTTACGTCGATCAGAACTATTTGCCGGTCGTCGGAATATACCCGCTGATGATCCCGGCGAGATTCGGAATCGGCATGGACTGGATCGTTACCTTGCCCGGGCCGGTCAGAACCGTATTGAACAGCCCTTCTCCGCCGAATACTACATTCTTCACGCCCTTAATCATTTCCACATCCATTTTGACCGAAGCGTCCATCATTGCAACATACCCGGTATTGACCACTTTTTCCTGACCCGGCGCCAGTTCAAAATCATGAGCCGATCCGTCAATTTCCAGGAACACCAGCCCCTGGCCTTCCAGCTTCTGCATCAGGAATCCTTCCCCGCCGAAAATGCCGCTTCCCAGTTTTTTCTGGAAAAAGACCGACATCTGAATATTGCCTGCGCTTGCCAGAAACGCTCTCTTCTGCACCACAATCGGATTGGACGGCGTTACTTCAACCGCTCTGATCTCACCAGGGAAACTGGACGCAAACGCAATTTCACCGGCCTGCTTCGCTTCATAGTGATTCATCATCAGAGATTCACCGGTGAACATACGGCCGAACATTTTTCCCAGACCGCCGCCTTTGGTTTCCATTTCAATGCCGCGGTCCATCCAGCTCATGGCGCCCGCTTCGCACATTACTTTTTCCCCGGCTTCCAGCTGGAGAGTAACTACCGGCAGGTTGCCGCCTGTAATACTATACTTCATAATAGCCTCCTGTAATTTATATTTCGCGGCCGGC
>JAFWDF010000045.1 GCA_017534025.1 Bacillota bacterium | reverse complement strand
GCTCTTCCGATCTGGATTCCAGTACATCGCCTGCCAGAATCAGATGTGTGGAGTTCTGCAGCGCCGTCGTCTCAAAGATGACATTGCCGCTCTCATCCGTCACGGTAATGGTATCGCCTGCGGCAATATTCAGGCTGCTTCCGGCAGCGGCTTCGCCGGAGTTTGTTCCGCCGGAAGTCGCGCCGCCGGTCATATCCGGAGGAGTCATGCCGTCCTGCTGCATCGTGCCGTCGCTTCCACTGTCCGGACTGCCGCTGCTATTCCGGTCCGGCGGCATCATGCCGCCCATCTGGCCGCGGCCGCCTGCAGTGCCATTAGCATTCATGCCTCCGCCGCCCATGCCACCTCGGCCGCCCATGCCGCCCATCATTCCGGCGCTTCCGAACTGGACATACGTGCCGGAGGAAAGTACTGTGCTGCTTCCGTTATAATCCGAGCCGATGATCAGGCCGCCGTTAATGGTCCAGTTGCTCTGCTCACCGTAGTCAATCGCATTATTATCCGACGTGGAATTGATGAATACTCTGGTCACACCGCCGTTGACCACTACTGTACCGTTGGAATCGATGCCGTCGCCGCTGCCCTGTACAGACCAGTCGCCGCCGTTGATCTCAATGGTATTTTCACTGCCGGTGGCATCGTCGCTCGCCGCGTTGATCCCGTCATCCGCTGCCGTGATCGTCCCGCTGCCGGAATTCAGGTACACCGCAGTTCCGCACAGTCCTTCCGAACTGTTCGCAATGTTGACCTCCGGTCCTTCTTCCGAGCTGTCCGTTCCGATCATCAGATCATTGGCCGCCATGATGCCGTGGTCTTCTGCCGTGACATTAACCGTACCTCCCAGGATGGTGATATTGCCTGCGGATTCCGTGTCCCCGTCATCCGGTTCAGCTTTAATGCCTTCGTTCCCGGCATTGATGTTAATGTTTCCGCTGCCGATCGTCACTTCTCCGTCGCTGGCCAGGCCGGTGTTGGCCGCCTGAATGTTAATAGTCAGACCGCCATTCACTGTAATGCTCGCCTGCGCCGCGCCCTTGATGCCGTTCTTGCAGCCGGAAGCATCGATGTTCAGCGTGCCGTCGCCACCGATCGTCAGGGACGCGTTGGATTTCACTTTGATCGCCGCCCCCTCAAATGTATTGGAGGTGCTTTCTGTCGCCGCGTCTTCTCCGTCGGTCAGCGTCACCGTCCCGGCAACATAGATGGCCGTATCGGATTTCTTCTTGCAGACCACCGGCGCCGAAGAAGTGCCTGTCAGATTCAGATCCTGCAGAATCAGGGTTACCCCTGTGATTTCTTTATCCACCACCACGGATCCGTCGGCGCAGCTGCCGCTGACCAGATAGGTGCCGGCTTTCAGAATCGTCAGCGTCGTATTCTCGATCTTGTAACTGCCGGCCGCCGACCCGGAAGCCGCAATGCCGGAGTCCGAAAAGACAAAGGTTTCGTCCGCCTCAAGATCATCAGCCGTTACCGCTGACAGGGCAAGGGCGTCCGCGCTTCCGGAGGAGCCCTTGAGCAGGCCCCTGCTGCCTGCAGCATACACCAGCCCCACAGTCACGGCGGTCACCAGAAGAGCCATTGTCAGCAGCAAAGCCACAGGCTTGAAAAATGCGTTTTTCTGATGCTCCATATCGATTCATTCCTTTCTTTTATATGATCGCCGGCCCGGCCCTGTGCCGGAGCTTTGGCGTTGTCATTATCATAATTAGGGCTTCTGTAAAATGAATGAATCGATTCTGAATACCCGCTGAACGGATTGTGAAGGTTCTGTGAGGCCGGCCGGGGCCGGCAGGCGCAGTGCCTGGCTGCCGGGCTTGGAGGCTGGATGCAGGGCTTTGGAGCTGGCATCCTGCGAATTTTGGACCTTATTCCCGGATAGGAAGCAGGCAGGTCCAAAATATTGGACCTGCCTGCGGTTTCAGAGCATGAATGTCCAAAGATCGAGCTGTTAGAAGAAGCCAACCCGCGCCTTCGCTGCGATCTTTGGACATCGCCTCCCCTTTTTTATTGGTGATGTCCACTGCCGTGGACATCGGCCTCTGATTTAATCAAAAATGCCCAGCAATCTGCTGACTGGGCCGGTCTTCCCCCGGTTCCCCGCGCTGATTGTTGGGCACTTTCTCCGTTTTTTAGTGGTGATGTCCACTGGCGTGGACATCGACCGCTGATTTGATTGTAAATGTTCAGACAAGCTCTCCCGGCGGCAGATTATTTTTCCGCGGCTTCCAGACAAAGAGTCCTTCGGCCCCTGCCAGCCGCCGGAGCATTTCCAGCAGCCCGGCCGACGGATTGTACACTGTCATATAGGTATCGTCGGCATTCAGAACTGCCAAAGTATGTTCCTTTTCTACCAGAATGCATGCACGGCCGACTCGCCCGGCAGGCAGACCCGGGGCATGTTTCCGCTGCTGCCTGACCGCCGGATTCGCGAACGGCTTCAGCGCCTGCAGCAGGCGGGCAAGATCCTCCGGTTCCGGATTATTAACCCAGGAGCCCTCCCCATCCACGTGATCGCTGCAGCTGACCTGCACGTCATAATAGCAGTTCAATTTGATCAGCAGATCCGCGTATTTTCTTCGAATGTTCGTGATCTGCGGCTCCCGCAGATAATACTGTTCCGCGGCAGGATACTGGCCGGGAGAATCCGCCGGCACCTGTGCCGGTAAAATATCCACGATCCAGTATGGTTTTTCGAAATAATGATCGATCATGGTGCCTCCTGTTATATTAATCCGCGTTCTTCCATTTCCGGCCGGCTTCAATCCCCGGCCGGCGCTAATCCTTACCAGCTCTTTCACTCCGGCCGGCTTCAATCCGCTTCCCCGTTCAGAATTGCCCGGGCCTTCCGGTATTTCTCCAGCCGCTGCCGGTCTTTCTCGGTCAATGGCTGTGCCAGACGTTCCGGCAGGGAATTATGCCACAAATCTGCCAGCTTCACACGGCGCGCCAGTGCATTCGGACGGATCCGGCGCACATAATCCATATACTCCACTTCCGGATCGTGGGTCAGCAGCTGCAGCGCCTCAATGACGGCCGGCGGAAAGCCTTCCCGCTTCAAATCGTTCAGGGTGTAATCCGTGTCTTCCACGACATCATGCAGCAGCGCGGTCATGATCTCTTCCTCTGTATCCAGCTGGCCGGCCACAGAGAGCGGATGGCGGATATACGGATGACCGCCCTTATCCTTCTGCCCTTCATGCGCCTTCCAGGCTATTTCCAGTGCTTTTCCAATTAACTCGCTCATTTTCCAGTTTCCTCCCGGCCCGGCAGCCCAGCCGCCTGGCAGCCCGGCAGCCATATCCCGTTTTACAGCTGATCGTACTTGGCGCTGCTGCCTTTCGCCTTCTCCACCGGGTACTTCGCCTCATTCTTTTCCATTTTACTGTTAATGATCTCGTCTTCGTCCAGACCCAGGCAGTCCAGCAGATTCCGGCTGTAGACCATTACGTCAGCCAGCTCTTCCTTCACGTGCTCCAGATCAAAATCAGTGTCGCTCCACTGGAAGCATTCCAGCAGCTCCGCGGCCTCAATCACGATGGACTTCGCCAGATTGCCCGCCGTATGATACTGCTCCCAGTCCCGGTCATCCGAAAATTTCCTGATACGATCTATAGTTTCCTGTTTCATGATTATCCTCCTGAACAGCGGCAGGTTCCTCGCAACTGCCGCCAGGCAGTTCATTTGAGAGAGCCGCCCGGCATAAATCCGGGGGCAGCGCCCGCCCCCGGCAGGGAAAAACCGGGATGCGGGCGTCATCTCCATTCATGCCGGCACAGGCCGGAGTACTGCAGAGAAACCGGGTCAGTGCCCTTTGTGCTTCTCTTTTCGTTTCTGCTGCTTTAATTCGAATTTCCGCTGCTTCTCAGCTTCTCTCTGTTCCCTGCTGAGCACTCTGCGCTCCGTTTTCATTTCCTCCCGCTGCAGCTGCAGTGCCTGCTGCGACCGGGTACCGACACCGGTATTCCGCATCTGTTTCGCGGCATTGCGCTGCCTGCGCTTGGGATTGTCCGCAGACTGTTTCATTTCGAATTTCACAGCCGGACTGAACTTCAACTCATCATAATGTCTGAGGATGAAATCATGGATTTCATAATCCTTCGGCTCCGGGCCGAATGTGAACCTGCACACGGACAGTCTCCCGTCCGCCGCCCGTTCAAATACGCCGACCCAGAATGGATTCTCAAAAAACACCGTCAGTTTGCCGTTCAATTTGTCCATCACGTTCCCTCCTTAAAAAGTGTGATATGGACAAAGAACGGACAACCCGGAGGGGCAGGTTACTTACCTCATCATTTTGACGAGACGGCCGGGCTACCTACCGGCTCTGGCACATCCTTCCGGATGCACGTTGCGTTTTTATCTTTGTCATTTGTTTATGCAATCAGGCCCGCAGGCCTAATTATCTATTATTCGGGCCGGATGCCGGATCACAGTTTTCAGCTTGCCGTGCCGGATACCGCATCACCCCTGCGCTTTCCGGACCGGATGCCGGATCACGGTCTTCAGCTTCTCCGGCGCGACCCGCCGGGCATCGCTGAGATAAATCTCATGATGGCGGCGCCGGTCATTAATATCGAGCACATACCCCTGTTCTTCCATATACGCATGCATTAATGCCACCGTCGCGGGTTCATTATCATACGGACCGACGTGCATGCACTGGACACACAGGCCTTCCTCCAGAGTCATGAATTCCACTTTGGAAAAATCCGTCTTCTTTTTCCGGGTCGCTTCTTCCACCGCCCAGTCAAAATCCGCCTTCGTCACAAAATCCGGCAGGCGGATGACGGAAATCCACTGAAAATCCTCCTTGCGGGAATAGTCCACACCTTCCACGCCGTCCTGCCACCAGAAGCCTTCCAGCGGCGGAACCACATAATCGAAATAGCCCTCGATCCGGTGGTCGCCCTTCTTGCTCATCTTAATGGTAAACGCGATACCATACAGCAGCCCGATGGCCTGCTTGTACTCGCCGTCTTCCTGATTGGGATCGCCCTGCCCCCGCACCGCAATGAAATTCATCGCTGGCACATCGACCAGAGCGGGCTTATTCTTCGGCTGGTAAAATTCCTTATATTCCTTCTTGTAATCAAATGCCATGGAAGCAGCACCTCCTGAAAACGGTTCCGTCCTGCACGAATAACCCTGCGTCGCTAAAATGCCGTCTCTTTTCGAAATTCAAAATAGAAGATTTCGGAAAAACTATGCATTTATAAAATTTTTTCGCAGAAAATGCATAGTAAAATCGAGCAGCGCCTGTTTTTTACTTTTCCCGCATGCCGGAAAATGAAATGGATAATGATTTGGATTATTGCCAGCAACCAAACCCCTTGAAATCACGGTCATGCCCATATAATGGTGTAAATTCAAAAAAGAGCCATTTCTCGTACCTTTAGGTATAATGAAGTTGCGACACTTTATTAGCCAGGGAGGTACAAAGATGGCTCAACTCAATATTACCCTAAACGAAAGCGAAATT
>JAFWDF010000044.1 GCA_017534025.1 Bacillota bacterium | reverse complement strand
TGATGTACGCAGACATCCCTGAATAAACCGGGGACTTTACCGAAAGCAAAAGACAGAAATGATACCGCAGTGATAAACGGAGGCCGGCAGCCGGGAGCCGCAGGGTTCCCGGCCGGCCGCTCCGAAATGATTGCACGGTATCTTTTCAGATGATCAGAACCGAACTATCTCCGATAAAAAGCGGGATGATTTTTCATCCTGCTGAAAAAGAGGCTGTGAAAAGCAACGGCATCCGCCGCTTTTCACAGCCTCTTTTTATTATATTATTATTTTCCCGGTTGTTCTTGCACTTTGGCGCAGCAGCACAGCGTTCCGGCCGGCGTTCCGGTCAGCCGGAAAGAATTTCCGTCAGTGTTTTTATGAAGAATATGGCCAGCACGCCCAGCATAACGGGCCGGACGATACGGCTTCCTTTGTTTTTGAAGAAGTTCACGCCCACATAGTTGCCGGCGATGTTGCAGAGACCGGCGGCGAGTCCCAGAGGGATCAGCACTTTTCCATTAATCAGAAAGACTGTCAGTGCGGACAGGTTGGTGGTCAGGTTGATGGCCTTGGTCATGCCGTTCGCTTCGTACAGGGAATACCCCGCGAAACCGGACAGCAGCAGGATCAGAAAGGTACCGGTGCCCGGTCCGTAGAAACCGTCGTATATGCCGATGCAGAAGGCGATCAGCGAAGACCGCAGCAGAACCTGTTTCTTTTCCAGTTCCATGGCAGGTCTGTCAAAGGGTTTGCTTCGCATGATGTAAAAGGCCGTGACCGGCAGAATCACCAGCATCAGCCGTTTGAAAATGTAATCGGATACCAGCAGCGCCAGTCTGGCGCCCAGGGCAGAGCCGGCCAGTGCAGCCGCGATGCAGAGCAGCGCCTGTCTCCAGGGTATGAAACCGGCTCTCGACAGCCGGAATGTTGCCATACTCGTTCCCATGCTGGAGCTGAGCTTGTTGGTGGCAATGGCATTGTGCACCGGCAGACCGGCGATCAGGAACGCCGGCAGGGAGATCAGACCGCCGCCTCCCGCCATGGCATCCACCACCCCGGCCAGGAAGGTAAGGGGGAATACTATGATGTATTGAGCAAAATTGGAAAACAGTTCTGTCATGAATCCTCCTGAATGTATTAATACGGCGGGGATTACGAGCCGCCCGCCGCAGATTACACTAATGCTATTATATGAATTGCAGGTAATAATGCAAGGAGGAATTGCAGGAAACGGCAGAATCATTTATACTTTAATTAGTGTGAATGTAGTAATTTAACGGACTGCGGGCGATTTCCCGGCGCATCGGGATTCCGCCTGTGTCCGGCGCAATAACAGGTACAGAGGTATTTTTGGAATGAGACTGGAAGTAATTATCGGAACAGAAGAAGAGCTGCAGGAGGCGGTCAGCTGCGACGGCCTGGAGTACAACGTCAGCGTGTATAAAGAGTTCATTAAGGAAAAACTGAAGGAGGCAGCGGAAGCGGGCAGAAAAAGCGCAGATTTCCGGGCTGTTGAGATGTCGGAAAAACCTTCGGACAATTTCACACGGGCGCTCTGGATCGAGCAGGCGATCAATGAATACCAGCAGGAGAACGAGCTGCCGGAGAACGTACGGATCGTCTGCGGGGATTCCGCATCCGGCGAACAATACAAGGTCGTTTACAACTTCTACTATGCCGTCACGAAGGAAAACCGCCTGGATGACGAAAAGTGGGATTAAACAGGATTTGTTTTTGAGCCTGTGAGCAGGAGGCCAAACCGCCTGCAGCGCATGCATTACTATTATTGGAGAAAGGAACAGAATATGGATATTGAAAACATCAGAAGACCGGAATCGATGAAACGGATTGATACACCGGAGCTGGCGCAGGCCTTTATCGAAGAACAGATTGCGGAAGTCAGAGCACAGGTGGGGGATAAAAAGGTTCTGCTGGCTCTGTCCGGCGGTGTGGATTCCTCTGTAGTGGCAGCCCTGCTGATCCGGGCAATCGGCGATCAGCTTTATTGCGTGCATGTCAATCACGGCCTCCTCAGAAAAGGGGAACCGGAGCAGGTTATCGAAGTGTTCCGCAATCAGATGAAGGCGAATCTGATCTATGTGGATGCTTCGGATCGTTTCCTCGATCTGCTGAAGGATGTGACCGATCCGGAAGAAAAGCGCATGATTATCGGCGGCGAATTCATTAATGTCTTTGCGGAAGAAGCTGCCAAACTGGAAGGCATCGAATTCCTGGCCCAGGGCACCATCTGGCCGGACATTCTGGAAAGTGAAGCCGGCATCAAAGCGCATCACAATGCAGGCGGACTGCCGGAAGAGATGAATTTTGAACTGGTGGAACCGGTGCGGATTCTGTTCAAGGACGAGGTCCGGGTCGTAGGAAAAGAACTGGGACTGCCGGACAACATGGTTTATCGGCAGCCGTTCCCTGGTCCGGGACTGGGCGTACGCTGCCCGGGCGCCATTACCAGAGACCGTCTGGAAGCAGTCAGGGAGTCGGACGCGATCCTGCGCGAAGAATTCGAGAAGAACGGCCTGGCAGGAAAGGTCTGGCAGTATTTCACCGTGGTACCGGATTTCAAGTCCACCGGTGTGAAAGACGGGAAGAGAACCTTCGACTGGCCTTGCATTATCCGCGCCATCAATACCACGGATGTCATGGAAGTGACCGTAGAACATCTGCCGCCGGAAATGATGGATCATCTCGTGCAGCGGATCATCACGGAAGTACCGGGCATCAACCGGGTATTATATGACTTTACCCCGAAGCCGCCGGCAACCGTGGAGTACGAATAATAACATCGATCTCGGAAGCCCTTTATTTATGCGGGTTGCAAGCATATTTGCTTAGTCTATGACAACAAAATGACAACAGTAATCTAAATCTGATTATTC
>JAFWDF010000008.1 GCA_017534025.1 Bacillota bacterium | reverse complement strand
TCTTTTGCAGCCTCCGGGGTGTTGAAATCCGGTTCGCCTACACTCAGATTGATAATGGGCACGCCCGACTCCTTCAGTTCAAATACGCGGGCATTGATTTCCAGCGTGCCGGAAGGCACCATGTTCTGTATAGTCTTTGAAAGCATTATTATCTCCCTTTTTCAGTTTGCAGTATTTTCCCTTACGGTCATTCCGCCGTGCAGCCACAGCGCCGGCAGCGGTCCGGTACCGCCGGGTGCTAATCATCCTCTACGCCGTACCCGAACCAGGAAGCGTTGATCAGCATTCCCACCACCAGGATAAAGCCCAGCCAGTAGAACCACAGCAGCATGACGATCACCGTCGCCAGACTGCCGTAAACGATGTTCAGATTGGAATAAGCCGTCAGGTATATATAGTACCCTAAAGTCGCTACCAGGATACCGACCGCAGCGAAAAGACTGCCCGGAATGATTTCCTTGAAGGTCAGCCTGCGGTTCGGCAGCATACGGTAATTCAGCGCAATGATCAGCCAGTAGATCATCAATGCCAGCGGCCATCGGAACAGAGAAAACAGGAAATCGAAATGCGTCCGGAACTCATCCACCAGAAACTGATCTACCAGTTCAACTATAACATTGCCGAATACCAGTACCATCATGCTGACGATCATCAGGACGATGAGGAACACCGTGGTGATAATAGCCTTGCCTCTGGCCTTGAAATAACCGATCGGTCCGGGGTCGGCCACGTTATACGTGTAATTGGCCATTCGGATCATCGAAAACTCAATCTTGGACGCGGACCATAATGCGACCACCAGGAACAGAATGCTGGTTTTACCTGCCCCCACTTCCACCAGGGAATTCACGATGGACTGCGTAAGGGCACTGTCTCCCATTGCCTGTATAAGGCGGGCAAACAGCGCGTTGACCCGTTCAAACCGGCTGACGATCTGCAGAATCAGCGCCAGGATCGGAACAATGGAAAAAATAAAGTAAAATCCCAGCTCCGCTGCCGTCCCCTGATAATACGGGTCCTGAATCCGGCGCACCGTCATCATCCCGGTTTCAAAAATCTTCTTTCTCACGATTCTTCGTCTCCGGATAATATCTCTTTCAGCGCGCGCAGCGCATTGGCACGATGGCTGATGACATTTTTTTCTTCATCCGTGATCTCCGCATAGGTGCGGCCGTCATAGCGGTCCGGAATAAATAACGGATCGTAACCGAATCCGTTGGTGCCGGCAGGGATCCGGCCGATCCTGCCCGGCGACTCCCCTTTTGCCGTGATCACATCGCCTTCGGGCGTGCACAGGGTGATCACCGAAACAAATTTCGCGCCCCGCTGCCCGTCCGGCACATCCTTCATCAGTTCCATCAGCTTCCGGTTATTGGCCTCGTCATCGCCGTCTTTGCCGGCAAACCGGGAAGAATACACGCCCGGCGCGCCGTCCAGCGCGTCCACCATCAGTCCGGAATCATCCGCAATGGCAGCCATGCCGGTGGCTTTCATAATCTCATTCGCTTTCAGAAAAGAGTTTTCCTCGAAGGTTTCGCCCGTTTCCTCCACGTCCAGATCCGCGATGCCGGCATCCGACTTGCTGATCAGCTCGATGCCGAAATCCGCTGTAATCCTTTCGATCTCTCTTAGTTTGTGCGCGTTTCCGGTAGCTGCTACCAGGCGCATTCCCTGCAGTGGTCTCATCCTCTGCCTCCTGCCGCGCCTGCCGTGCGCGGCCTCATTATCATTAACGCATTATGCAAAAGCATACCGCTTTGCCGGCGGCAGAACCATTAACACTTAAAACCGTATTTTGATGCTCTGCTGCGGATGGCAAAAATCAAGTTGATTTATTGTATCAAAAAAAGGGCTGTTTGAAAACAGCCCCCTGCTATTCTGATAATTCTTCCGTCCTCTACAGGAAGAAGATGATCATATCAATGATGAATGTCGGAATAAGAATCGCTACAGACCAGATCATGTAACCGAAGAAGGACGGCATCTTGATCTTGTATTCTTCCGCGATGGACTTAACCATGAAGTTCGGCGCGTTGCCGATATAGGTGTTGGCCCCCATGAATACCGCACCGGCGGAAATCGCCTGCAGCATAAGTACCGGAATGGTGCCGACGGATGTCGCGACGCCTTCGGTCGCGCCCAGCGCGCCTGCCGTCTGGAGGAATACCAGGTAGGTCGGCGTGTTGTCCAGGAAGGAGGACAGAACACCGGTGGACCAGAACATCTGCCAAGGCTCGGTCAGGCCGAGATCCGCGCCGTGTACGCGCAGGATGGCCAGGGCCGGGATCATGGTAATGAAGATACCGATGAACAGCTTGGCTACTTCTTCGATCGGCGCATAGTTGAATTCGTTCAGTTCTCTGGTGGACTTCTTCGTGGTCTTCAGAGACAGGAAAGCCGCCAGCAGAATGAGGAGCATTTCAATCAGGGTGCCCCAAGGGAGTGTTGCTTCATCAAACAGATGGAGTCCGGACCCTTCCGGGAACGGAAGCACGCCGCTGAGGATAACGGCCAGAATGATCATGGCCAGGAAAATGATATTGTGCGCGCCTTCGATGCTCAGCTTTTCCTTTTCGCCGTTCGGACCCAGCAGTTCTTCCGGCGATCTGCCGGCTGCGATTTCCTTCTTGTAATTGCGGTTATCCAGAATAAAGAATACCAGAAGGAGAATCACTGCGTTGACGATCAGCATCGGCAGCAGGTGCGTCGTAGTCCAGAGGAACGGTACGCCTCTCTGGAAGCCCATGAACAGAGGAGGATCGCCCAGCGGGGTGAGGGAACCGCCGATATTCGCGACCAGGAAAATAAAGAAAATGACAACATGCGCTTTCTTTTCTCTCCATGCGTTAGCACGGATCACAGGACGGATCAGCAGCATGGCTGCGCCGGTTGTCCCGACCCAGCTCGCCAGCGCCGTACCGATAAACAGCAGCAGTACGTTCATCTTCGGCGTACCCTGAATCGTACCCTTGATAGCGATACCGCCCGCTACAACAAACAGGCCGAACAATAGAATGATGAACGGCACAAAGTCGAGAACCACCGATTCAATCAGACGGAACCAGGCTTCGCCGATCCCGAACTTGAACGCGAACGGGATAATGAAGACCAGCGACCAGGCCAACGCCACTTTCAGCATGTTCTTTTCCCAGAATTCCGGTCTCACCAGCGGGAAGATCGCGATGGAAAGCAGCATGCCCACGAACGGGATAATACTCCAGATCGGCAGCGCTTCATTGACAATTTCATGCGCCGCTTCATCGGCAAATACCATCTGCGCGCCCAGCAGGAACACAGACATTACGCCGAGAAACAGCCGAAAGACTCTTTTCATAATAACACCTACCCTAAAAACACATGATAAATAATAAAGCTAGTATCGCCGGAAGTATTACCGACGCTCTTTTTGATAGTCTAACTGAATTTAGCGAAAAAATCAATTGTCTACTATGTTATTAATTAAACAACAAATCCGGTGCAATTGTGCCGCTCTTCAGACCAGAAACGCGAACGGATCCGCGCCGTTCTTCAGACCAGAAACGCGAACGGATCCGCGTCATCCGCCGAAAGGAAACAGAACAGCAGAAATGCACAGAGCATCGATACGTTTTCCTCCCTGAGGATGCGGCGGCATTCTTCCCGGTCCGCCAGCACCACGTGGATATCTTCGCTTTCCTCCTGGTGTTCCGCTGTCGGCTCCCCTTCCGCCCGGCCGAAAATCGTAATGATCGATTCATCCGTCACCCCGATGGACGGATAGTACGGTCTGGAGGAGCTGTGTTCTGTATATGGCGTAAACGTCATGCCGGTTTCTTCAAAGAATTCTCGGACGGCGGCCTCTTCCGGCTGTTCTCCGGCTTCCAGCAGCCCGGCGGGACATTCATAAATATAATCATCGATCGTATAGCGGTACTGGCGCTCCAGCACAATCTTACCGCCGCAGATACCGTACATCATGACCGCATCCGCCGGTTTTTCTTCGGAATGGAGTTTGAGATCTTCCGGAGAATCCGACCGGGAAGCCATAAAGTAGGTTTTCTCCCCGCCGTTCCGCATGCTGCCGGTCAGTTCAAACATGTTCAGAAAGCGGTTGTCGGTCTGCTTCACCGCTCTGCTTACTCTGTTAATGGTTTTCATAATTGCTGTTTCTTCCTCAGTTCCTCAGTCGATTACGGTTACTTTGGTGATCACCGGCTGATCCTCCGGCGCAATGGTGCCGTTGTTGTCCAGCGCCTGCACCGTGGTGCAGATGTCATCCACGACATCCATGCCTTCCGTCACATAGCCGAAGCACGCATACTGCCCGTCGAAGGCCGTGTAATCCTGATCCATAATGAAGAACTGGCAGCCGCCGCCGTTGTAATCCTGGGTCCGCGCCATGGAAATGGCTCCTCTGGTGTGCGACAACGTATTATTCACGTTGTTCGCCGCAAATTCTCCTTTAATGGTATAGCCCGGACCGCCGATGCCGCTGCCCAGCGGGTCACCGCCCTGCATAAATGTGCCGGCAATGATCCGGTGGAACGTCAGGCCGTCATAGAATCCGCTCTTTGCGAGCTGGCAGAAACTCGTCACGGAAATCGGCGCCTGATCCGCATCCAGTTCCAGCGTAATGGTGCCTTTGTCCTTGATTTCCATTTTTACGTGATGTTTTCCGCTCAGCAGTTCGTCTTCGGAAAACTCCTTCAATTCCTTACCGTAGTAGTCGATTTCTCCGCTTTTGCTGCTTTCTTCTGTCTGCTGTGTCTCCGCTGCGCCGGATGTGCCCGCTGTATCATTATCGGACAAATCCGTCCCGCCGGTCTGCCCGCAGCCCGCAAGGCAGAACACTCCGATTAATACACCTAACAGAAGCGCTGCTGTCTTTTTTATTACCATGATCGATCACCCGGCATCCGGTCCTCTCATGTACCGGATGCACTCTCCTTTCTCCCGGATTCCTCTCCGGGCATTCCAAATGCTGCCTGCTCCGCAGAAGCCGGCGGCCTGCACCACCTGCTCCGCCGCTTTCGCACCTGCAAATGCATAGAGCCGGCTGTCTCAACGGCACGTTCCGCCGCTTTCGCACTTGCAAATACATAAGGACCGGCTGCAAAAAGTCACAGACGGTCCGTTTTGTATAGCAATATTAACAAAATAATTTACAAACAGGGCTCACGGACATCTATTCTGCTAAATAATTATCCCTGACGGCATTTTGCCGACCCTTTCTTCCTGCTGCGCAGGAACTGCATTAACTGATTGCCTTCTGATACTCCTCATATCCGTCCAGTACTTTCTGTTCCGGAGCAGGTGTAATCAGGCTGACAACCACGATCGCAACCAGCGCAACGATGAAGGCCGGCAGCAGTTCGTAGATATCCCAGCCGCCGCCCATCGGTCTGACCAGGAACTTCCAGATGAATACCATGGCGCCGCCGCAGACCATGCCAGCCAGCGCGCCCCACTTATTTGCTCTCTTCCAGAACAGGGCCATTAATACCACCGGTCCGAAAGCCGCTCCGAAGCCTGCCCAGGCGAAGGATACAATACGGAATACAGAGCTGTTCGGGTTTCTCGCGAAGAACATGGCGATCAGCGCAATAGTCACTACCGTGAGACGGGCGATCAGCATTTCCGTCCGCTGATTCATTTTCACCTTAAATACATCCCGCAGGAAATTCTGGGAGAATCCGGAAGCCGCGACCAGCATCTGAGAGTCCGCCGTGGACATGGTAGCTGCCAGGATCCCGGCGATGACCAGCCCGCCCAGCAGGGCTGCCAGCACGCCATAGGAAGCAAAGAAATACGAGAGCTTAATGATAACGGTTTCCGAATCTTCCAGGGAAGGAATCATGCCTTTTTTGCTCAGAACCATACCGGAGAAACCGACAAACATGGCCACGCCCATAGCGATGAATACCCAGATAGTAGCAATTCTTCTGGACAGCTTCAGTTTGTTATCGTCCTCGATCGCCATGAAGCGGATCAGGATGTGCGGCATGCCGAAATACCCGAGGCCCCAGGCAAGGGTGGATACGATGGCAATGAACCCGAACGGATTGGCGCCTTCGGTTTCCGGATTATGGGTAGCCGTCAGGCTGAAGAAGCCCGGCAGCGCCCGGCAGTTTTCGATGACTTCTCCCAGGCCGCCTGCCATGACGACAGAAAATATCACGATCATCAGCAGTGCACAGCTCATAACGATACCCTGAATGAAGTCAGAGGTACTGGCTGCGAGGAATCCGCCAAGGGTCGTATAAAGCACGATTACCAGCGCACTGACAATCATTGCCGTAGTGTAATCAAATCCGAACAGACTGTTGAACAGCTTTCCGCAAGCCGAAAAACCGGATGCGGTATAAGGAATGAAGAAAATGATAATGACGATAGCCGCGATCGCGGTGAGAATCTTCCTTTCATCCCCGAACCGCTTGGAAAAGAATTCCGGAAGCGTGATGGAATTCGTCGTTTCCGTGTAATTTCTGAGACGCATCGCCACAAGCACCCAGTTAATATAGGTGCCGATACCGAGACCGACTACGGTCCAGAAAGCTTCTCCATTTCCTGTCAGATAGGCCAGACCCGGCACCCCCAGCAGAAGGTAGCTGCTCATGTCCGAGGCCTCCGCACTCATAGCCGTTACAAACGGGCCAAGCTTTCTGCCGCCCAGGTAAAAATCCCCGGCGTCATTGTTTTTGTTGGAAAAGTAAATTCCGATGCCGACGACCATAATCAGATAAAGTATGACCGTAACCGACATCCACATCTGTGTACTTGCCATAAAACTACTCCTTAAACTGCATGTTCTCTGTTTTCCGGAAAACTCCGAACGCGAAGAACAAAGAACGACACGCTTTGCCGCGCACTTTCGCGCGACAGTGTACTATAATGTTTGAATTATATCATATAACCAGTCATAAAGGAATATGGTATCTCCAACGTTTTTTCGTTTCCCGCTTTGAAAATACAATTCTTCTCCGGCGGCGTTCCGCGAATGCGGCGGCGCGATCTGCCGTTCAGCGGAAAAAATGCGGCGCCGCAGGTAAAGGCCGGCCCTCCTGCGCCGCCGCATTACCATTATCATTCCTACAGGAGCCAGCCCTGAATCATGGCTTCTATGAGTTTCGCGTCGATCCCGCCGTCCGGCGTATCATAGGTAATGATCAGATTATCCCACGGAACGATTCCTGCATGCTGATACTCAACCAGCTTCCGTTCATTTTCGCTCATGTAATCTTCATCGCCGGTCAGTCCCATATGCTCCCAGTAAATAATTTTGCCGTCCCGCGGACGCCGGATTGTAAAGTCCGGGATACGGGTAACGTCCGGATGCGCAACCGGGCATTCATAACGGTACGGAATCCCGTAATGATCCAGTCTGGAGGCGATATATACTTCATTTTTGGATCGCATCATGGTTCCGTCCGCAGAAACATGCCGCAGCTCTTCTTCATAGAAGGCCGTTTGCTTTTCATAATCTGCCGCCCAGAACTCATCCAGCTGTCTTCCATAATAAATGCCATCGCGCAGCTCGGGATGTCTGGTCAGAAACTTTGCCATGACCGTTTCTTCATCGAACGCCGCATAATGCTTCAGCGCCATCTCCAGAACTTTAATGTCTTTGTCAATCAGCCCCAGCGCCTTGCTGACGTAGGATTTTCTGGTCAGGGCAAAGATGGTATCGATATCGCGGGAAATGCCAATGCGCTTTTCTTTCTTCCGGTTTCCTTTTTTAGGTAATAATTGGTAATAGAACCACCGATCCTCACTTTGAAGACAATACAATTTCCCCTCAGGCAAAGTCTTCAGTTCTTCTTCCAGATCGGATTTCCTTTCCAGTAAGAAAAAATGGATTCGTTCGAGTTCCTTTTTATGTACCATTACAAACCTCCAAAGGACTTTTTGAAATAACTATGCATTTTGAAAAAATTTTGAGAAAAAATGCATAGTAAATTTTCATTCTCCTTTTTGCCAGTAAAAATGAAACTGCCACTCCATTAATTCCGCATAGCCGAAAGCAGAATCATTAACATAATTCCCATAATGATAATAAAAAATAGATACATTCCCAGTTATCCTATATTTCCGGCAACACACCTCATATGCATTACCCATTCAGTGGCAGGATCCGGGAATACTCCGACGCCCGGCAGCTTTCGTGCCAGCGCTACTTAAGCCATCACAACGCAGGGCAATCGAGACTCAGGCCAGCGCGTTCCGGAGCATCGCATCCAGGCGCATTGCAATTGGGGGATTGATTTCACCGCGCGCAAGTAATATAATTTCATAATAAATATTATGCTGCGTTAATTTGATAAAGAGTGCTGCCGGGGCAGATTGCCCGCAGCAGCAGATTTTGGGCGAAACCGGCGCAGATTTCCGGCCGGCAGCCGGCTTTTGAAGCGGCATTCTGCACAAGATTATCGAGCGGCTGGCGGCTTCTGACTTGCAGTTTAAAATATGTTGCAGGCTATTTTAAAGGCTATTTTAAAAAGGAGAGAATTTGTTATGGACTATATTTTTGCACAGGGAAACGGACGGGTGATTACCGGTAAGGATAAGATTTTCGGCGTAAGTCAGCTTGCGAAGGCTGCCATTGCGGAACATGGCCGGGAAAACGTAACCAATGCCACCATCGGCGCGCTGCTGGACGACAACGGCGATCTGATCGTTCTCTCTTCGATGGTCGATGTTCTGAAAGAAATGTCTCCGGCTGAATTTGCGGAATATGCTCCGATCGCCGGCGTGCCCGCCTACCGGGAGATCCTGCCGCAGGCTGCGTTCGGTGATTTCCGGCCGGACGGCTACATCGAAACCTGCGCCACACCGGGCGGCACCGGAACGATCCGCAACACCATTTCCTGCTTCAGCGCGTACGGCGACACTGTGCTGACTTCCAACTGGTTCTGGAGTCCGTACAACATCATTGCTTCCGAGATCGGCCGTAAGCTGGACACCTATGAAATGTTCAACGACCAGGATGGCCTGAACATCGAAGGGATAGAAAAGAAAATCCTCGAAATCCTGGAAAACCAGGACAGCATCGTCGTTATTTTTAATGCGCCGGCTCATAATCCGACAGGTTATACACCTGCAGACGCCGAATGGGATGAACTGGTTGCCATGATCAAACGTGTCGCTGCCGGCGGCAAGAAGATTACCTTCCTGCTCGACATCGCCTATATCGACTTTGCAGGCGATTCCGTCAAAGCCAGAGAATTCCTGCCGAAATTCGGCAACATGCCGGACAACGTTCTGATCATTGCCGGCTTCAGCGCTTCCAAGGGATTCACATTCTACGGACTGCGCACCGGCGGCATGCTCTGCGTAACACCGCGAAAAGACATCGCGGATGAATTCGGCCGCGTCACTTCCTTCGCCAGCCGCGGTTCCTGGTCCAACTGCACCAGAGTCGGTCAGCTGGCCCTGGCGAAAGTATTCAACGATGACGCCCTGCTGAAGAAAGTATTCGACGAACGGAAAGCGCTGGAAAAACTTCTCGCAGACCGCTGCCAGGCATTCAAAGATGCTTCCGCCGCAGCCGGGCTCCGCACCTGCCCGTTCAGCGCCGGCTTCTTTGTCACTATTCCTTGTGATAATGACGATGCCGTCAACGAAGAACTGTTCAAGGACAATATCTTCGGCATCGCGATCGGCGGCGGCATCCGCATCGCCATCTCCGCCATTACGGAAGATGCCTGCCGGATGGTGCCGGGCAAAATCGCGGAAGCCATCCGCAAGGTCAACGGCTGATCCGGCGTGCATAGATCCGGCGTGCATATCACAACATTTATTGCGGCAGATTCGTGGAAATACTTCATGCCGCAATAATCTGTCACACTGAAACAGAAGCCCCGCGTCCAACGCGGGGTTTTCTGTATGCAAAAAACGGCTGATGCTCTTTGCAGCATCAGCCGTTCTTCATTTCTGTATTCTTCTGCCTTTGGTTCTTCGGCGCGATAGATTATCCGGCGCGGTTTATTTCTGTCTGTAGCCGTCCAGGAAGCTGCCGATGTTCTTCATCGCTGCAGCCAGGGTTTCCGTATCCGGCAGCATGACGATGCGGAAATGATCCGGATTCGGCCAGTTGAAGCCGGTGCCGTGGGTCACGAGAACGTGAGCCTGTTCCAGCATATCCAGAGCGAACTGCTGGTCGTCATGGATATTGAAGCGTTCGTCCAGCTTCGGGAAGCAGTAGAATGCACCGTGCGGATAAACAACGGACATACCGGCAATATCCTTGATGCCTTCCATTACTACCTTTCTCTGTTCGTACAGACGGCCGCCCGGCAGCAGCATCGCTTCCAGCTCGGACTTGTCTTCCAGGCAGTGACGGACCACGGTCTGGGCCGGCACGTTGGAGCAGAGACGCATGGAGGCCAGCACAGTCAGGCCCGCGATATAATCCTTGACGTGATCTCTCTTGCCGCAGAGGATCAGCCAGCCGATCCGGAAGCCGCACATCATGTGGGACTTGGACAGGCCGCCGAAGGTCAGCGTAAATGCATCCGGCGCGAAAGTCGCCAGGGACTTGTGTTCATAACCATCCATCAGAATGCGGTCATAGATTTCGTCGGAGAACAGAATCAGGCCGTGTTCAGTTGCCAGATCGGCAATCTGCTGCAGTACTTCATCCGGATAAATGGCGCCGGTCGGGTTGTTCGGGTTAATGACCACGATGCCCACCGTATTAGAATTAATTTTGCTCTTAATGTCTTCGATATCCGGCATCCAGTCCGACTTTTCATCGCACAGGTAATGCACCGGCGTACCGCCGGCCAGCGTAACGGAACCGGTCCACAGCGGATAATCCGGAGCCGGCACGAGCACTTCATCGCCAGGATTCAGCAGCGCATTCAGCGTCATGGTAATGAGTTCGCTGGCGCCGTTGCCGGTGAAAATTTCGTCTACATTAACATTTGGAAGATTCTTTTTCAGTGCGTATTCATAGATCGCCTGGCGTGTGTCAGGCAGCCCCTTGGAGTGCGAGTAGCCTTCATTATCCTCGATGTTCGCCTTCATCTCGTCGACGATATTCTGCGGTGCGCGGAAACCGAACGGCGCCGGGTTGCCGATGTTCAGCTTCAGAACTTCAATACCCTGCTGTTCCATCTGGTTTGCCTTTTCAGCTACCGGGCCTCTGACTGCGTACTGAACGGACTTTAATTTGTCAGATCTTCCATACGTTCTCATTTCTCTGCTCTCCTTTCGCGTTGACGCGATCATGATCGATCAACCCTTCCTCCGGGGCGGGCCGGCGGCCTTCTTCACCCAATCGGTCGGGATAATAAATTCTGTTTTTACATTCAAATATTAATCTTATGACCAAAAGATATCAAGTGTTTCCATTAAAATTCTGAGAATATCGTTTAAAATACACGGTTTCCATATATAAATCAGCATGAACCCGTTTTTTCCCGTTAATATTTTTTAATTTGTCATTCATTACAGATGCGATATAATGAAAAGCAAACAAAGGATCGGCGAAAATGACCGGAAAACCTTTCGCATTTTCTAATTAATCACCCTCGGTCACCGATCCTCAGGAGCGTACTGTCATGAAAGTAGTAATCATCGGCTGCGGAGAAGTCGGCCTGAATGTGGCCAGCCGGCTCCGCGCGGAACAACACGATCTTGTCCTGATCGACAATTCCGAAGAACTGATCCAGTCCATTCCGGAGGAACTGGACGCGATTCATATCCACGGCAACGGCAACGCCATTAACACTTTAATGGAGGCCGATGTCAAACATGCGGACATCATCATCGCCGTCACCGGTTCAGATGAAGTCAACCTGCTCTGCTGCCTGATCGCCAAGAAGATCAGCTCCTGCCACACGATCGCAAGAGTCCGGAATCCGATCTACATCGACGAGATCCCGTTTATCAAAGAAAAACTCGGTATCGACGTCATCCTGAATCCGGAATTCGCCACCGCAAAGGAAATCATGCGGATGCTTCTGTATCCGAAGGCGAAAACCGTGGAAACTTTTTCCAGGAACCGGGTCACTCTTGCCAACGGCAAGGTTTCGGAAGACTCCGGCATGGCGGGCATGGCCATTTCCCAGCTCGGAAAAAAACTGAACGGCAATCTGCTGATCGGCGCCGTGGAACGGGATGATCAGGTTATCATCCCGAACGGGAATTTCGTTCTGGAAAAGGGCGACGACATTTATATCATCGGGCCGGCAGAGAGCGCCGCTGCCTTCTTCAAGAAATTCGGCGGCGGGAAGAACCGGATCCGTACCGCTCTGATCATCGGAGGCGGCACCATCGGCTACTACACGGCCAAGAGCCTGATCCAGATCGGCATCGACGTCCATCTGATCGAACGGGATCCGGAACGCGCGGAAGAACTGTCCGACCTGCTGCCGGAAGCAACGATCATCATCGGCGACGGAACCGACAAGCATAAGCTCATCGAGCAGGGCCTGACCAGAGCCGACGCAGTCATTACCGTCATGGGCGAAGACGAAGAAAACGTCATGATGGCACTGTTTGCCAGCACCAAGACCGACGCCAAACTGATCATGAAGGTGGAACAGGAAGCATTCAAGGATATCATCGAACGGCTGGAACTGCAGAGCGCCGTGTTCCCGGATTCCATGACAGCGGATTTCATCATCCAGTATGTCCGGGCCATGCAGAACACCCAGGGAAACAACATCGACACCCTTTACTCCATCCTGGACGACCGGGCGGAAGCACTGGAATTTGTGGTCCGCAGCGAATCCCAGGCCGTCGGCGTACCGCTGATGGAAATGAATCTGAAACCGGGCATCCTGATTGGCTGCATCAACCGGAACGGCAACGTGATCATCCCGGGCGGACGCGATTCCATACAGATCGGTGATACGGTCATCGTCATCACTACACATAAAGGTCTGCGCGACCTGACAGATATACTGAAGTAACAGGAGCCAAACGAAACCCGGCTGCATAAAGGACGGGTTTCCCTGCCGGCAGTCCCGCCTGCGGGCGCGGACTCATATCAGGCGCAAAGGCTCTGCGCATGATACATTACCATGAATAAAAAACTGATCCGATACATCATCGGTCTGCTGCTCTGCCTGGAAGCGGCATTTCTGCTTCCGGTACTGCTGACGGACCTGATTTACAGGGAAAACTGCACATTTTCCATCCTGGTCACCATGGGGCTCTGCCTGGCCGCAGGCGTGCCGCTGGTGCTGATGAAGCCGGAGAACAAAGTATTCTCCCTGCGGGAAGGGTATTCTACCGTAGCGTTGGGCTGGCTGATCATCAGTATCTTCGGGACCGTGCCTTTTGTTCTTTCCGGTGCGATCCCTTCGGTCATCGATGCATTTTTTGAAACTGTGTCCGGTTTTTCCACCACCGGCGCCACCATTCTCTCGGATGTGGACGGCATGCCGCACGCGCTGAACCTCTGGCGCTGCATGTCCCACTGGATCGGCGGCATGGGCGTGCTGGTATTTCTGATGGCGATTATTCCAATGATCGGCGGAAGTTCCATGAATCTGATGAAAGCGGAGAGTACGGGGCCGTCCGTCGTGCGGATCATGCCAACAGCGAAAAAAAGCGCCCGCTGGCTGTACATTATGTACATTTCGATCACTCTGATGCAGATCCTCATCCTCCTGCTCACAGGCATGAATGTCTTCGATGCCATTACCATTACCCTGAGCACCGCAGGAACAGGCGGATTTGCCGCCAGGACCGCCAGCTGCGCAGCTTACACAGTGCTGCAGCAGGTCATCATTAATATTTTTATGATGATCTTCAGCATTAATTTCAGTGCCTTTTTCCTGATCATGCAGAAGAAGTTCAGGGAAGCGTTCCGCATCGAGGAAGTGCGGGGGTACCTGCTCTCCTACGCTGCGATCACCGCCATCATCGCGTTCACCATAAAAGACCGGTGCGATTCCATTCTGGACGCGGTGCAGCAGAGCGCGTTCCAGACGGCGTCCATCCTGACGTCATCCGGCTTTTCCACAGTAGATTACGGAGACTGGCCAATGCTTGCCTGCATCCTGCTGATTCTCTGCATGTTCGTGGGATCCACCTCCGGCAGCACAGGCTGCGGCATCAAATTCTGCCGTATCCTGCTGCTCCTGAAAACGATCCGGCGCGAGCTTCTCTCCTATCTGTATCCGAATTCCGTGGTACAGGTGCGGATGGACGGAAAAAAGGTGGACGACGCGGTAATCCGCTCTGTCCATGTATATATTGCAGCGTACATTTTTATTTTCTTCGCGTCGCTGTGCATCATTTCACTGGATTCCTTTGATTTTCTGACGTCTTTTACGGCGATCACGGGAAGTCTCAGCAATATCGGACCGGGCTTCGGCCTTGTCGGTCCAACCGGCAACTACAGTGGTTTTTCCGTTCTGTCGAAGGCGGTTCTGATCTTTGACATGTTTGCGGGCAGACTGGAAATTTTTCCGGTATTAATGGTATTAATGCCGAGAACCTGGAAGAAGTTTTAGATTATGAATTACTCGCTGATTTTTTACATCGTAGGCTGGATGCTGGATCTGGAGGCGCTGATGATGTGCCTTTCCGGCGGCGTCGCCATCTTCTATCACGAGCCCTGTGCCATGCCGATTTTTGTGACGGCACTGCTTTGTTTCATACTCGGCTCCATCATGATCATTAAAAAACCCTCCAACAGGGAATTTTCTCTGAAAGAGGGCTATCTTTCCGTGTCGCTGTGCTGGATCATCCTCAGTCTGACCGGCATGCTGCCGTTCCTGCTTTCCGGAGCGATCCCGGATCCGGTGAACGCGTTTTTCGAGACCGTATCCGGCTTTACAACAACCGGTTCCAGTATTCTTACCGATATTGAAAGCATGCCTCACGGCCTTCTGTTCTGGCGAAGCTTTACACACTGGATCGGCGGCATGGGTGTCCTGGTCCTGGTCATTTCCGTCATACCTCTGGTGGGCGGAACACGCATGAACCTCATGAAAGCGGAGAGCCCCGGACCTTCTGTAACACGAATCCTGCCGACTGCCAAGAACAGTGCCCGGATCCTGTATGTCATGTATTTTGCCATGTCCGCTGTACAGGTGATTCTTCTTCTGATCACCGGCATGCCGGCATTCGATTCGATCACCATTACCTTCGGAACCGCAGGTACCGGCGGGTTTGGCGTGAGCAATGCAAGCTGTGCGGATTACACTGCCGTCCAGCAGGTCATCATTACGGTATTCATGATCCTTTTCGGGATCAATTTCAATGCGTATTTCTTTATTATCCGGCGCAATTGGAAGGATGCTTTCGGCATTGAGGAGATCCGGTATTATCTGCTGGTGATCGTCCTGTCTACGGTGGTCATCGCGACCAATATCAAGAACCTTTACGGTTCGATGGGCGAATCGCTGCGGCAGTCATTTTTCCAGGTCGGTTCCATTATTACCACGACTGGGTTCTGTACCACGGATTATAATCAATGGCCGGCACTCTCCTGCACCATTCTTGTGCTGTTAATGTTCCTCGGCGCCTGCTCCGGCAGCACCGGCGGCGGCATTAAGATCTGCCGGATCGTCGTGCTAGCGAAGGCCATCCGGCGGGAAGTGCGTTCGTATATCTATCCCGGTGCGGTCACACCGATCCGGCTGGACGGGAAGCGGGTCAATGACGCGCTGATCCGCTCCATTTACTCGTACATGGCCGTTTACTGCCTGATCTTTATCGGTTCCATGCTGTTCATTTCTCTGGACGGCTATGATTTCACAACCAATTTCACGGCAGTTGCCACCACGCTGAACAATGTCGGCCCGGGCCTGTCGCTCGTCGGCCCGGTGGAAAATTTCGCCTTTTTCTCCGCGCCGTCCCGCTTCGTTCTGGCGCTGGACATGCTGATCGGAAGACTCGAGATCTTCCCGTTCCTCATGCTGTTCATTCCGAACGCCTGGAAGAAGTTCTGAGGAAGAAATCTCCGGAAAGTATAATTAAAGCACAGGCCTCTGCTGCCTGTGCTTTTTCTGTGTTTCCATATTCTGCTGATTGTTTCCGGACAGCGCGGACTGTCTGCTACCTTTTCAGAAAAGTATCCATCAGGCCTCTGGCCAGCTGGGAGCCCACATTGCCGCCCAGTTTTCTGCCGAAGCTGCCGCCCAGTGTACCGCCGAGCGTCTTGCCGACTTCCCGGCCGATGGTGCCGGCCGCGCTCTTCGCCGCTTTGTCCGTCGCGGCCTGCTGCTTTCTGCGGCGTGCTTCCTCGGCCTTCGCCTGCTGTTCTTCAGCCTTCCGCCTTGCCTTTTCCGCATTTTCATAGGCTTTCTGCCGTTCTTTTTCCAGTTTTTCCCGTTCTTTGGCAAGCAGAGCTTCCTGCTTCGCCTGTTCCTTCGCGGCAGCCGCTTCCTGTTTCGCCTGTTCCTTTTCCAGAAGTGCCTGCTGCTTTGCAGCCTCTTCCTCCGCCTTCTGCTGTGCCGCGGCCTCATCGTCCGCGATCTGCTGGCGCTGCAGGAATTCGTAGGCGGAATCCCGGTCGAACATTTCCAGATAGGATTGTGTTAATGGATCGGCATCGGTCTGTGCATCCCGCACAGCATCTTCCAGCATGCCCATGCCGCCCTGCGGCGGGAGGATCGTGCATTTCTCCACCACCGTCGGAATGCCCTTCTCATCCAGCACCGATACAATCGCTTCCCCTGTACCCAGATTAACCAGCGTTTCATAAGTATCAAACTCCGGATTAACCCGGAAGGATTCGGAAGCTGCCTTCGCATTTTTCTGGTCCGCCGGGGTATACGCCCGCAGCGCGTGCTGCACCTTGTTCCCGAGCTGCCCCAGTACATCGTTCGGAATATCCTGCGGTACCTGCGTAATGAAATAGATACCCACGCCCTTGGAACGGATCAGCTTCACCACCTGTGACACTTTGGCAAGCAGGGTTTTCGATGCGCTCTCAAACAGCATATGCGCTTCATCGAAGAAAAAGACCATCTTCGGCTTGTCCAGATCGCCTGCCTCCGGCAGGGTTTCGAACAGCTCCGACAGCATCCACAGCAGGAATGTGCCGTACATCACCGGATTCTGCATCAATTCGCGGCAGTCCAGCAGCTGTATCCGTCCTCTGCCGTTCTCGTCCGTGCTCAGCCAGTCCTGAATATTCAGCGCCGGCTCACCGAAAAAGATGTCCCCGCCGACGGATTCCAGCGCGGTCAGCGCCCGGGAAATCGCACCCAGGCTCTGCTTCGCGATATTGCCGTACTTCAGCGTGTATTCATCAGCGTGGTCGCCCATATAAAGAATCATGGACCGCAGATCCTTCGTATCGATCAGCAGCAGCCCTTCATCATCCGCGATCTTGAAAAGGATGGACATGATGTCCGACTGCACGTCATTCAGATCCATGATCCGGCTCAGCAGCAGCGGACCCATTTCCGAGATGGTCGTCCGCAGCGGAATCCCGGTCTTCTGGAACACATCCCAATAGGTCACGGGATATCCGTGAAAATCAAAGCTCTCCGGATCCATTCCCAGGCCCTCGATCCGCTTGCGCAGAGAATCATTGAGGCTTCCCGGCAGACAGGTGGCCGACAGGTCGCCCTTGGCATCCGCCATGAATACCGGAACACCGGCATCGCTGAAGGACTCGGCCATTACTTTCAGGGTAATGGTTTTGCCCGTTCCGGTCGCGCCGGCGATGAGCCCGTGCCGGTTGGCCATGGAAGGGTAAATATACACTTCTTTGTCGCCGGCTTTGCCGATCAGTATTTTTCCATCCTTATACATAATGCCGTTTTACCCTGTTCCCGCCTGCCGGGAACGGGCTCCCTCCTTTCCTTCAAATGCGGACGCCGCAAACTCTGTTCCCCGGTTCGCCCGATGCAATGCTTTTAACCGGTCACTTCTACCAGTTCAATGGTAAAGTTCAGTTCCTGTCCGGCGAGTTCATGATTTGCATCAAAGGTGATCGTCCTGTCGTCCTTCGCCGTGACCGTAACCTGGAACGGCTGGCCGGTCGGAGTCTGGAGATACGCCTTCTGCCCGGCGGTCAGTCCTTCTGCTCCCGGCATCTGCCCGATTTCCACCGTGAAAACAGCGGACGGATCCACTTCCCCGTACGCATCCGCCGGCATCAGGTGCACATCCCGGATTTCGCCCACTTCCATGGTCGCCACTGCGGCGTCATAACCGCGGATCATCATCCCTGCGCCGCAGACGAATTCCAGCGGCTCGCCCCGGTCATAGGAAGAATCGAACTGGGTGCCGTCGTTCAGTGTACCCCGATAATGGGTGCGGCAGGTTTTTCCGACATTTTTGCCTTTGATCCCGTACGGGCTTTCCGGAGCCGCATCGCTGTGGCATCCGCCGTCATGGTCCGAACATCCGCCTTCGCTGTGGCATCCGCCGTCATCATGATCGTGGCAGGAATGATCCCCGCTGTGGTGGTCGCAGTTGGCGCCGGAATTGACCAGTTCGCCGCGCAGATACGCTTCCACGGCCTCGTCGGCGCTTCCGGAAGCGCCTGCGCACAGCTCGATTCCCTGCTCCGAAAGCGCGGTCTGCGCCCCGCCGCCGATGCCCCCGCAGATCAGCACATCAATTGCTTTCCCGCTGAGCAGTTTTGCCAGCACGCCGTGCCCGGCCCCTTCGGAACCGATGACCTCCGAAGAAACCACCTTGCCTTCTTCCACTTCGTAAACTTTAAATGTTTCCGTGTGCCCGAAATGCTGAAAGATTTCACCATTGTCATAAGTTACTGCAATTCTCATAGATTTCCTTCTCCTTTACAACTACCTCTTCTCAAACTTCACTTTACAATAATATATCGGATGACCGAGCGAAGAAAACTTCTGCTCGTATTCCGTCATAAACCCGGCGGATTCGTACGCGGCATCCGGCTCGTGCAGGTTTTCGGTGTATTCCAGCCGTTCGAGCCCGCACGCTTCAAATTCCTCCACGGAAAACCGGAACAGCGCCTCGTTGTCCGTCTTGAATTCCAGGCAGCCGCCCGGCTGCAGCGCGGCACGGTACCCTTCCAGATAACGCCGGTGCGTCAGCCGTCTGTTCGCCTGCCGGTCCTTCGGCCAGGGATCACTGAAATTCAGGTAGATCCCGGTCAGCTCTCCATCCTGAAATACCTCCGGCACCGAGCGGATATAGGTATAGGCGTAGACCAGGTTCGGTCCCGCCGCAAACAAACGGTCCCCTTCCGCCGAACGCCACGGACTGTCAAATCGTTCTTCTCCGGTAATACCGGCGCGCTCCCGGTCCACCGCAAAAATCCCTTCCGGCACCATTTTTTCAATAGCCGGCGCATCGGAAGGATGCTTTAACAACACATTGCGGTCATCCTGATCGATTGCAATTCCGAGCGATTCCCGTGCCGTCCTCTGCAGAGCCCGCAGCAGCACACTGCCGTTACCCTCCACAGCCAGATAATTGCGTTCCGGATGCGCCGCTGCCAGCGAGCGGATGAACTGGCCCTTGCCGCAGCCCAGTTCCATAAAAAGCGGCTGTTCCTTTTCGAAAACCGCCTGCCAGCGGCCCTTCAGCGCCCGGGGATTCACATAAATGCCACCGGAATATACATCCAGTTTTTCATCCAGATCCCGGATCCTTCTTTGTCTCATATTTTCTCCTTACACTTCCCAGAGCATCGGGATCGGCAGCAGTCCCCTGGACTGCACAATCACCAGCACCGCAAAAAGAATCAGCAGCACGTAAGCGGCTGCATCGCTGCGCCGGTATTTCATCGGATGGAGGCGGGTCCTTCCCTCGCCGCCGCGGTAACATCTGGCTTCCATGGCCATGGCCAGATCCATGGCGATTCGAAACGCGTTGACAAACAGCGGAATCAGCAGCGGAATCAGGCTCTTCGCCCGCTGAAACAGATTGCCGCTTTCAAAATCCGCGCCTCTTGCCTGCTGGGCCTTCATGATCTTGTCGGTTTCTTCCAGCAAAGTCGGTATGAAGCGCAGTGCGATGGACATCATCATGGCGATCTCGTGCGCCGGCACGCCGATACGGCGCAGCGGCCGCAGCAGGGATTCGATGCCGTCGGTCAGCGCCATGGGCTTTGTGGTATAGGTAAGCAGCGATGTGCCGAAAATAAGCAGCACCAGCCGCAGCGCTATAAATACAGCCTGCTTCAGGCCATTATCCGTAATGCTGAGAGGGCCGAGACGTACCAGTACAGCACCCCGGTACATAAAGATATTAATCAAAAAAGTAAACAGCAGAATGAACATGATCGGCCGCATGCCCCTGGCAATGAAACGCAGCGGCACTCCGGACGCAATGATAACAGCGGCCAGCACGGCTCCCACAAACAGATAGCCGATGAAATCCCGGACAAAAAAAATCATTACCAGATAAACAAAAGCGGCGACGATTTTCACTCTGGGATCCAGCCGGTGAATCACCGAATCCGCATCATAATATTGTCCCAGTGTAATGTCTCTGATCATCGTTTTTCCTTCCACCAGGCTTCAATGGCATCGGCCGCCTGCTCTTCCGTAAGAATACCCTCCTCCGGAATAGCGGCGCCAAGCGCCTGCATCCTCCGGATCAATGCACGCCCGGACGGCAGACCCAGCCCGTAAGAAGCCAGTTCCCCGGCCCGGCCAAACACTTCATCCGGCGTGCCGGACAGAACCAGCCTGCCGTGATCCAGCACCAGCACCTGATCGCAGTACCGTCCGATATCGTCCA
Source organism: Bacillota bacterium (assembly GCA_017534025.1). Taxonomy (GTDB): domain Bacteria; phylum Bacillota; class Clostridia; order Peptostreptococcales; family Anaerovoracaceae; genus RUG708. Next base: position 6,933 of record JAFWDF010000008.1, on the reverse strand, counting down.
TATTGTGCGATACCAGAATAATTGAACAGCCTGTTTCTTTTCGTATATTTTCGATCATCTCCAGAATCGCGGTATGCGCACCCGGATCCAGCCCCGCCGCCGGTTCGTCCATAATCAGGACTTCCGGTTTCATGGCCAGCACCCCGGCAATGGCGGCCCGCCTTTTCTGGCCGCCGGACAGTTCAAACGGAGAACGGCCGGCAAACTGCTCATACTCCAGCCCCACCAGTTTCATGGCTTCCCTGGTCCGCGCTTCGATCTCCTCTTCCGGCATACCGGTATTCCGCGGCCCGAACGCAATATCTTCCGCCACGGTTTCTTCAAAAAGCTGGTATTCCGGATACTGAAATACCAGGCCGATCTTTCTGCGTATATCCGCCATGGGAACTTTGCCGGAGGTAATGTCCGCGTCCCCTGCCAGAATCGTTCCGGATGACGGTTTCAGCAGACCGTTGAGCTGCTGTACCAGCGTCGTTTTGCCGGAACCGGTATGCCCGATAATTCCGGTAAATGTTCCCGATTCCACCGCAAAGCTGATCCCGTCCAGGATTTTCGCTTCATCCGGCTGCCCGGGATTATATGAAAAGCTGATATTTCTGACTTCAATCCTCATCGTCCGGCTCTCCTGCTTCCGCGGTGCGCACCAGCCATTCCGCCAGCGCGTCCATTTCCAGAATATAATCCGGGACCGGAATGCCCCGTTTTATTAACTCGTCCCGCACTGTCAGTGATGCCGGCAGCGCCAGTCCCGCCGCCTCGATCTGCCTGCGGTCGGCAAACACCACGGCCGGAGGTCCCTCCAGTATGATACGGCCCTCTTTCATAACGATGACCCGGTCAGCCCGCACAGCTTCTTCCATATTATGCGTAATCAGGATGGTGGTAATGCCCGTGCGCCGGAGATCTTCAATGATCTCCATAACGCCGGCCCGGCCCTGCGGATCCAGCATGGCCGTGGACTCATCGAAAACCACGCAGCGCGGCTGCATGGCCAGCACCCCGGCTATAGCGGTCCGCTGTTTCTGTCCGCCGGACAGAAGATGCACCTTTCTGTGCCGCTGCTCAAAAATGCCCGCAGCTTTCATGGCCGCGTCGATCCGCTCCCGGATCTTCTCCGACGGCACGCCCAGATTTTCCGGGCCGAATGCCACGTCGTCCTCTACAATGGAGGATACCATCTGGTTATCCGGATTCTGAAACACCATGCCCACAGTGCTGCGAATCTTCCAGACATTCGCGTCATCCGCCGTGTCCATACCGTCGACGAGCACCCGGCCGTCCCCTGCCACATAGAGCCCGTTCAGGCACTTGGCCAGGGTGGATTTACCCGAGCCGTTCATCCCGAGTACTGCGGTGAACGACCCTTCCCGGATATGGAGATCCAGGCCGTCAATGGCCCGCACCGGCTGGTCCTCCGGCGTGCGTGCCGGATAATCATATACCAGTCCTTCTATGGAAATAAACGTTTTCAATTGGATTCTCCCAGCAGCAGATCCATTAATATAATAGAAGTCACCGCCTCCACTACCGGTACGGCACGGATGACGACACAAGGGTCATGTCTTCCCTGTACCTGGATCTCTGCGTCTTTTCGCTCCACATAATCAATGGTTTTCTGGCGCTTCGCAATGGACGGCGTCGGTTTGAACGCCACGTGGGCAATCACCGGCATCCCGCTGGTAATGCCTCCCAGAGCGCCGCCGTGGTGGTTGGTTTCCGTGCGGACATGCTCCCCGTCCATGTAAAACGCGTCGTTGTTTTCACTGCCCCGGATGGCAGCTGCCTCAAAACCGTTGCCGAAGGAGACGCCCTTCACGGCCGGAATGCCGTATAATCCCAGCGCCAGCCTGCCTTCCACGGTATCGAACATCGGGGAGCCGATCCCCGCCGGCATCCCGAGCGCCATGATTTCCACCACGCCGCCCACGGAATCGCCGTCCAGACGGGCCGCTTCAATCGCTTCCCGCATGGCTTCGCCGGCCATGTCGTCGATCACCGGAAAGGCTTTATTTTCCGGCGCCAGTATCCGCCCTTCGGAAGTTTCGCACGGATCAAAGGCATGATCCCGGATCCCTGCAATGGATTCCAGATGCGCGCCGACATAGATCCCGCGCCGCGCCAGGTACTGCCGGCAAAGTCCGCCTGCGAATACCAGCGGCGCTGTCAGACGGCCGGAAAAATGGCCGCCTCCCCGGATATCATTGAACCCGTGATACCGCTCATACCCGGTGAAATCCGCATGCCCCGGCCTGGCTTCATGGGAAATGTTCTTATAATCCTTCGAGCGCTGGTCCGTATTCCGGATCACTGCCGCGATCGGCGTCCCGCAGTCACGCCGTCCTTAATGCCGGACAGAATCTCCGGCAGATCATCTTCTTTTCTGGCGGTGCTGGTTTTGTCCCTGCCCGGACGGCGCCGTGCCATGAACTGCAGCAACTCTTCCATATCAATGGCTTCGCCCGCCGGAAAGCCGTCGATCACCGCGCCGATCCCCTTTCCGTGGGACTCGCCGAAAACAGATACTTTTAATGTTTTACCGATCTGCGATGACATCCGCTCTTCCTCCCAGTTCCCTGAATCTATCAAAAAAGTCCGGATAGCTCTTGGTGACTGCCTCTGCGCCGCGGATCACCACCGGTTCGCGGCAGCACAGCGCAGCGATGGCAGCAGACATGACGATCCGGTGGTCGTTGTGGCCGTCCACTTCACAGCCGCCCTGCAGACTGCTTCCCCGCACCGCCAGGCTGTCTTCGTTTTCCGTCACGCCGGCGCCCAGCGCCGTCAGCACCTCTGCCATAGCCGCCAGACGATCGCTTTCTTTAATCCGCAGCCGGCCCGCATTACAGAACAGCGTCTCCCCCTCTGCCGCGGTAGCTGCCACGGACAGAATCGGAACGAGATCCGGGATATCCGAACAATCCACCTTCATTCCTTTCATGGAGCCGGCAAAGGCATGGATATATTTCCCGGGATCCGGTCCCGTAGCAGTGCTCTCGATGCAGCCCCCTCCCAGGGACCGCAGGATTTCCAGCACAGCCCGGTCTCCCTGGGCACTGTCTGTATTCAAGCCGTAGATTTCCAGGTCGGACCCCATGGCGCCGGCCGCCAGCCAGAACGCGCCATTGGAATGATCCCCTTCCACTTCACAGTCTCCGGAACGGTACTTCTGCCCGCCCGGCACCGTAAAGCCGTCTGCAGTTTCCCGTACTTCAATGCCGAACTCCCGGAGCATAGCCAGTGTCAAAGCGATATAGGAAGCGGATTCCAGCTTTCCGGAAATGTAAATTTCACTGTTCCCTTCCAGCAGCGGCAGCGCGAACAGCAGACCGGAAATATACTGCGAGCTCACATTCCCCGGGATCGTAAAGCGTCCCGGCTGCAGCTTCCCGCGGATCCGAAACGGCAGATGATCTCTGCCGTCCGGAAGGAATTCCACGCCCTTCTTCTTCATCTCATCGGCCAAGGGGGTCATCGGTCTCTCCGGCAGCTTTCCCCGTCCGGTAAAAGACGACTCCGCGCCGAGGGCTGCTGCCACAGGCAGCAGGAACCGCAGCGTCGACCCGCTCTCAATGCAGTCCAGTACCGGTTCTTCTTTCGCTGCCGCCGGTCTTTCTCCGTTCCCGGACGGATCCTGTGCATCTGCAAAGATTCCCCGGATCCGGCACTCCGTGCCGGCCCGTTCGACCCGGGCGCCCAGCGCCCGGATACAGCCGATGGTCGCGTCCATATCCTTTGAACCGGAAATCCCGCGGATCCGGCTTTCCCCATCCGACAGAGCCGCACAGATCAGCGCCCGGTGCGCCAGCGATTTGGAGGGCGGTGCCTGCACAGCCCCGGTCAGTTTTCCCGGATAAACCTTGATATCCATATTACTCCTTCATTCACTCTTCAGAAAATCGTAAAGCGCATCGAACCGTACTGTCCGGTCGGCACAGCTTCCGATTGTTTGCAGATAAATGATATGAATCGAATCCCCTTCTGATTTCTTGTCGCTGCGGGCCGCTTCACAGAGGTCTTCCAGCGGCACATCGGTTTCGACGGCAAAGCCAGAGGATGATATCAGCGACAGCAGTCTTTCATATATACCGGATTCCGTCCAGCCGTTTTTCCGGGTGGCCGCCGTCACCAGCAGCATGCCGATTGCCACGGCCCGGCCATGACTGATTCCGTAGTCTTTTTTCAGTTCGATGGCATGCCCCAGTGTATGCCCGAAATTCAGGATGCGGCGAAGTCCGGATTCCTTTTCATCGGAAGCCACCACCTCGCCTTTGATTTCCACGCAGCGGGCAATGACCGCTTCCGGGTCGGCTTTCAGTGCACCGGCCTCCAGCCGTTCGAACAGATCCGCATCCCGGATTGCGGCAGTCTTGATGATTTCCGCCGTTCCATCCAGTACCTGGTCCACTCCGAGGCTGTCAAATGTTCCCGTATCACAGACGACCAGAGACGGCTGCCAGAATGTTCCCGTCAGATTCTTTCCGTATGCGGTATCTACGCCGGTCTTGCCGCCCACAGAGGAATCCACCGCCGCCAGCAGCGTCGTCGGCACCTGCACAAACGGAATGCCCCGCAGATAAATGGAAGCCGCAAAGCCGCCCATGTCACCGGCCACGCCGCCGCCCAGCACCAGCACCGCATCCCGGCGTGTCAGCCGGTGCTCCGACATGAAATCCAGAAACCGGCCCACGGTGGCCAGATTCTTGGACCGTTCCCCGGCAGGAAATACAAAACAACAGGTTTCAAATCCTGCTTCACGAAGACTCCGCTCGACGGCATCGCCATACAGCGGCTGTACCGTTGTGTCCGTGAATACTGCAATCCTGGCTGTTTTCGGCAGCGCCCGGCGCGTCCGTTCCCCGACCTGTGCCAGCAGATCCCTGCCGATCAGCACATCATAGCCGCTGCCTGCATCTATATGGATCGTATTTGTCATGATCAAAATCCTTTCCAGCGGAAAGGCAGGAGAATTACAAGAAAGGCCGGCTGCGAGCGAGCCGGCCGGCAGTAGTTTCTCTGCTTCCTCTGTTCATGCGCTGTCGCTGCACACTGTACGCTGCGACCGGTCAGATCAAGACCGCAGGTTCCTCTGCAGCTTCAGAGAATCACGCATTCAGCTCAGTGGCAACAAACTCCCGCATCTTTGTTATCTTTTTCATTGTAGTATCAAACTGCGCCGGTGTCAATGACTGCGGCCCGTCACACAACGCCTTCTGCGGGTTGTTGTGCACTTCGATAATGAGGCCGTCGGCACCTGCCGCCACAGCGGCTACAGACAGCGGATCCACATACTTCCGGACGCCGGTGGCGTGACTCGGATCGACGATAACCGGCAAATGCGTTTTCTCCCGCAGTACCGGAATCGCTGACAGATCCAGCGTATTTCTGGTAGCCGTTTCAAATGTCCGGATTCCCCGTTCACAGAGGATAATGTTGTGGTTGCCGCCTGCCATAATGTATTCCGCGCTCATCAGCCATTCTTCGATCGTATTGGCCAGGCCGCGCTTGAGCAGGATCGGTTTTTCCTGTTTCCCGAGCACCTTCAGGAGTTCGAAGTTCTGCATGTTTCTGGCGCCAACCTGGATCACGTCCACTTCTTTGAAAAGCGGAAGGTGATCGGCGCTCATGATTTCCGTCACGATCGGCAGCCCCGTCGCTTCCCTGGCCTTCAGCAGCAGCTCCAGGCCGTGGGCCCGCATGCCCTGGAACGCATATGGAGAAGTTCTCGGCTTGAATGCGCCGCCTCGCAGCAGGGTAGCTCCGGATGCCTTGACCGCTTCCGCCACTTCGATAATCTGCTCTTCTGATTCCACGGAACAAGGCCCTGCGATCACGGCAAACGCACCGCCGCCGATGCTGACTCCCGGAGCGATGTCCACCACCGTCGGTTCCGGGTGGAACTTCCGGTTGGCCGCTTTATACGGCTCCTGAATACGCCGCACATCTTCCACACAAGGGAAAGACAGCAGGGTATCCATATCCACCGATAATGTATCGCCCACGAGACCGAGAATTGTGGTATGCTCTCCTACAGTCTCCTGAACCTTGAGATCATACGCCGACAGGTACCCTTCCAGTTCCGCGATTTCTGTAGTTGCCGTTCCGCTCTTTAAAATAATGACCATTCCGTTACCTCCTGTTGAATAATTGCTGACACTGTTTCTTTCCGTTCCGGAATCCGGCCTGCCGGCCTCCGTTCACTTCCGTTATTTCCGCGCAGAGCAGATATGAAAAAAGCCATCCGGTTCTCCCGGATGGCTGTCGATTCTTCTGCATCTGATTCTGGTTCTTCTGATCCCGATCTGCTCGTTATATTTGCCATGCCTTCCGGTGCCCTGTTTCTTTTTCTGTACGCCAAAAATAGCCTGTAAAGCTGGTAAACAGGCCATAATAATAGCTGAAGAAATAGTTGCGGGAACGGATTGCAGTCATATCGTGATACCTCAGACCCTCAATACAAAAATAATTGAAATTACAAACAATATACTCCTGATTTCCACCCGTGTCAAGCGGAAATTCATCGCGGTAAACCGGTGAAGGAATGTTTGAAATGCCTTGTACCATTTCATTTGCCATATGTTGTGATCTTCTTCCGCCGGGCGACTGAGGCCTCTATCCGGAAATCCGCTGCAGCCCGCCGCTCTGCATCCAAAACGCGCACAGATCATGGCCCACCAGCGCGCCTGCAATCGAGTAGGAGGGGGATTTGGTTAATCCCCCGACCTCTCACACCACCGTACGTACCGTTCGGTATACGGCGGTTCAACCAACTTAACAAGTGACTTGCCATTTGGCGTAGTAGTCCGACATGGAGATTAGCCCAAATGCGGTTAATCTCTTATTGCTTATCGCCACGTTAACAGCACCCTTGTTACAGACATAGGCAATTCTACGTCCTGTGTAGGCAACTCGGTATGCTGTCCTGCGGTCGATTCC
>JAFWDF010000043.1 GCA_017534025.1 Bacillota bacterium | reverse complement strand
GGACGGGCAGCGCCATTTTTAATTTATTGCTGTGAGGTAATCACAGCTCCATTATCAACCATTTCTATCATGCGTTTGGCAGTATCAACGGTGCTCTGATCCGGAACCATGACGTACAGACGCTGGTTCATTGAGAACGTGGTGTTCATGTCGCCGGTACCGTCTACACTGTACTGAACGACATTCCAGCTGCCCGGTTTGGCCAGCTGCTGCTTAACCAGTCCGGTGATTCTGGTGGACGGCAGGTCGGTTTCAAAGCTGCCTTCCAGACCCTTCAGCAGATCATTATAATTATTCAGAATGGCAGGAGTCTGCAGTTTCTGGATGACTGCCTGAATTACAGCCATCTGATTTTTACCTCTCTGCCGGTCGCCGGATGCGAAGGAGTGACGTTCTCTCGCGAACGCAAGAGCCTGCTCGCCGTTCAGTGTGTTGTAGCCCTGAACATAATGGTTGCCGCCGGCATCGAATTCATTATCCGACCAGACGGTAACGCCATCCAGTGCGTCGATGACTTCCTTGAATCCGTCAAAATTGATGCGGAAATAGTAGTCCATGTCAATGCCGTAAAGCATGCCCAGTGTGTCCATCGAGACATTAACACCGTAAATACCGGCGTGTGTCAGCTTGTCCGGTATGCCGTTGGAAATGGACAGCGGTACGTAGTAGTCACGCGGTGTGGAAACCAGCAGAACCTGTCTGGTCTTCGTGTTTGCCACAGCGATGATGTTTACGTCGCTTCGGCTGGTTGTGGAAATATCTCCGAATGTATCGATACCCGTGATGTACATGGTAATGACGTCCGGGCTGTGCGACTGGCTCAGTCTGGATTCCAGAATGCTGGTGCAGGTATAGGACGCAATTTCCTTGGTCTTCGATTCGAAGTCGCCGTAGCCGTCCGTATCCGTGATGACATCCATGAAGGATTCATTCATGATAATGGTCCGGCATTCTCCATTCATCAATCCGTTGGCGAGGGCGGAGGCATCTGCGTAATTCGCAGTGTTAATGGTTCTGCCGACTTCTTTGTTGATCTGTCCGATCGCGTCATCTGTCATTGCTCTGGACTGTGCTTCCAGAACACCGAAGGTGTCGTCTTTGACGTCTTTGATGGTTTCCGCCGAATCGTCCACCAGTGCGTAGACGCCGAAAGTGGCGATCTGTGAATTTACGCCGGTAATGGATTTGAGCGTAACATTCAAACGAAGCAGCATGGCGCTGCTCAGCACCAGAACGAAACACATGAATATGGACAGTGCGGCTCCCAGTAATCGCCGGAAACGTCCGGCATTTTCGGTGCGGAACAACCGGGTGAGGAACCAGATCGCTGCGAGACCGGCAGTCACGATCAGAAGCAGCGGAATCGGCAGTACATTGGCGATCAGCAGTAAAAGTACGGTCAGGACAGACAGCACCAGGTGAACAATGGAAATGATTTTGCCCGGGGATCTGTCTTTCTTTGGTTTAACCGGCTTGCTGTCCGGTGCTGCAGTTTTTTTGGCCTTTGCAGTGTCTGCTGCAGCGGCGGCTGCTGGCTTGCGGGATTTGGCCGCAGGGTTTCCGGCTGCCGGAGCAGGCTTGCCGGATTTGGCAGTGTCTGCTGAACTGTCTGGCGCTGGCTTACGGGATTTGGCCGCAGGCTTTCCAGCTGCCGGAGCAGGTTTGCCGTTTGCAGGGGCAGATTTTCCCGATCCTGCGGCAGGTTTACCAGTGCCAGTGGCAGGTCTTCCGGATCCTGTTGACGCCTTTGCGCCAGCGCTTCCTGCAGAGACTTTTTTAGCTGCGGCGGAAGCGGCTGCTCCAGCGGCCGCCGTTTTGCCGGATTTTGCCGAAGGTTTTTCGGCTGTGTTTCCTGCAGGTGCTTTCCGGGCGGCTGCGGAATCCGTTGGCCGGGCCGCTTTCTGTTCGGAAGCTTCCTTCCTGAAAGCTGCATCCCTTGCCGCATCTTCGGCTTTGGCCTGTTCGAGCGCGGCAATACGCTCAGCTTCTTTCTCTCTTGCTTTTTTTATGGCAGCCTGGCGCGCCGCTTCCTCGGCTTTGGCCTGTTCTTCGGCTTTCCGTTTTGCCGCTGCCTTCTCCGCCGCAGCTTTTTCAGCGGCGATACGTTCGGCCTCAGCCTTTTCCGCTGCCAGACGGGCTTCTTCTTCGCCTGTCAGAGAACGGTAGCTGCTCTGCTCTAATTTCTCATCAGCAATGACTGTGCTGTGATCATCAGGATCGTCACCGGCACCTGCCAGTTTCATGGCAATTGCGGCGGATGCCGCTGCGGTCGGATCAGTGAAGTTCAGTTCAGCATATTCAGGCTCTTCTTCTTCCGCTTTTCTTGCAGCTTCTTCCATGGCTGCCTGCCGCGCGGCTTCTTCGGCTTTGGCTTTTTCAAGCGCTGCCTGCCGTTCGGCTTCTTCGACTCTGGCTTTTTCCATGGCCGCCTGGCGGGCTTTTTCTTCTTCCGCTGCAAGCTGGGCGGCTCTCTTTTCCGCTTCAATTTGAGCCAGACGTTCTTTAGCTTCTTTCTGAGCTTTTTCTATTGCTGCCTGCCGCGCAGCTTCTTCGGCACGGGCCTGTTCGGCAGCGGCACGAGCGGCTTCCTCGGCACGGGCCTGCTCAGCGGCAACGCGCGCAGCTTCTTCGGCGCGGGCGGCTTCTTCGGCACGAGCCTGTTCAGCGGCAGCGCGAGCGGCCTCTTCGGCACGGGCTTTTTCAGCAGCAGCGCGAGCGGCCTCTTCAGCACGGGCTTTCTCGGCTGCAATGCGAGCGGCCTCTTCGGCACGGGCCTGCTCAGCGGCAGCGCGCGCCGCGTCCTCGGCTGCAACCTGTCGTGCGGATTCTTCGACGCGTGCAGCTTCCTTCGCCCGGGGTTGTCCGCCAGAGCCTTTTATCTGATCGTCCGCTTTCTGAATATCATTCAAAAGGGAATCAAAAAAATTACTGCCGGCAGTATTCCCGGAATTTTTCGAAGGATTGTTTCTGGTGTTGTTCTTTTCGTTATCCATAAATAAATCCTTTTTCTATGATTCAAAAATGGCATGAATGAATCAGCGTCTTCAATACAGTTGTACGAAGCGCTGTTCCGGTTGCAAATTAATGGTATTGTAAAAAAACATACTACTCTAATGATATTGCAAATCAAGTGATTAGTCAATGAAATTGAAGAGGAGATCCTAAGATGGAATTTATGAGGATAGTTTTTAGTAAGAATAATGCTTTGAAAAAAATATTTAACCATTAGAAAGATCACATTGGGAGCGGGCAATTGGAAGCATCAGAAGCGTGATCTTTGAACATCATAGTCCTATCAGAAAGCAAAGGTCCACAGGAATGGACCTTTGCCCATAGAAACGGGAGAAAGGTCCAAAGATCACGCCGGGCGCGGCCACTTGGAAAAACCGGAACCGTGATCTTTGCACACAATTCCGAGCCGTTTCGTCTGCCCTTGATTGCAACGCGGAATAAGAGTAAAATATATCAGATAAGGAACCGCCGGGCGACATAAGGCCCGTTCAGTACCAAATTCCAGGGTGCCGGATTATATAAGGCCGGCGCGGCCAAATACCCAAACGCGGGCGCCGCGAGTCTGGAAAACGCTATGCGCCGCAAGGCTTGATATTGCCGGGCGCCGCAAAATTCCGGCCACGGCCTTAAGATCAAACGCCGGCCGCCGCAAAAACCCGGCCACGGCCTTAAGCTCAAACGCCGGCCGCCCATGAGCCGGTTCCGGGGGGAAATTATCATTAAAATAAAAAGGAGAGATCCTATGGCGAGATTTCGATCATCCAAATGGTTTTTGATTTGTGCGCTTCTGCTGCTGGCTGTGATTGCGCTGCCAACGGCGGTGATGCCTGTTTATGCAGACGAGACCGTGGCGGCGGTGCGCACGAAGAGCAATGGCAATCCGTACTACATCATGGTGAACCGCCAGATGAATACCGTAACGGTTTACAAGGTTGGCAGCGACGGCTACTATTCCGTGCCGTACAAGGCCATGGTCTGCTCCTGCGGGCGGTCGGGCCACGCCACACCGGCAGGGACATTCAGGACACCGGATTCCCGCTACGTCTGGCGGCTGATGGTAGATGGCTCGTACGGGCATTATGCATCGCGGATTCAGGGCAGTATTCTGTTTCATTCCGCCTGCTACACGTCCGCCAGTTCTTCGAAGCTGATGACGGATGAGTACAACATGCTGGGGAACAACGCATCCCTCGGATGCGTGCGGCTGCAGGTGGCGGATGCCAAGTGGATTTATGATAATGTTGCCACGGGCACGTATGTGACGGTGTACGACAGTTCCTATCCGGGCGCGCTGGGCAAGCCGGCAAAAGCCGTGGACAATATTTCCAATTCACCATATAAAAACTGGGATCCGACGGATCCCGCCAGCGCCAATCCGTGGAGATTCCGGATCGATGCAGCGGCAAACGGCCCGGGCACTGTTTCCGGCGCAGGGGATTTCCGGTATGGAGCCATGGCGGCTCTGAAAGCGTCGCCGTCCGCCAATGCGCGTTTTGACGGCTGGTACGATTCTGGCGGCAACTTCCTGACGGGCGAGGCGATCCTGTACAGAACCGTGGAACGGGAAGCCTCCTATACGGCTAAGTTCACCCAGATGGTTACTGTTAATGCTTTTGCGTCCCGCTCCGGCAGCGCGTCGGGCGGCGGATCATTCCCGATCGGCACTACGGTCACCGTGACGGCGAATACCGGCGGAGAGGCAAAATTCCTCGGATGGTATGACATTTACGGCAATCAGCTGACATCCCGCGCCTCGTATACCGATCCGGTGTGGGGAAACCGGGATCTGTACGCAATGTATGAAGGCGATATTTTCGGTGATATTCCTGCCGGCGCCTGGTATATCCAGGATGTGACCGATGCTTTTAAAGCGGGCATCACAAACGGCATTTCGCCGATCCTGTTCGGTCCGCAGAATTCCTTCACCCGGGCGATGGCGGTGCAGATGCTGGCCAGAGTCGATCAGCAGATCGAAAAGGAAAAACAGGAAGCCGCGCCGGAGAGCGCCGGCAGCGGATCCGCAGATAATAATGCAGAAGCCGCGCCGGAGAGCGCCGCTCTGCAGTCCGTTACATTTGAAGATGTACCGGCCGATGCATGGTATGCAGAGGCTGTCAACTGGGCGGCTTCCGAAGGCATCGTCAACGGCGTGGGAGACGGGCAGTTTGCACCGGATGCCACCATTACCAGAGCGCAGATGGTTACGATCCTGGGGCGTTATCTGGAACGATGCGGCAAACTGAACGGAGAGTATCCGGAAGGCCTGGCTGCTGCAGATGGCGATCAGGTGCCGGACTATGCACTGGACTGGTTCATCAAGGCAGAAGCTGTCGGGCTGGTGAAAGGCTACGAAGACGGTACCGTCCGGCCAATGCAGGCGATTACCCGCGCGGAAGGGGCGGCCCTGATGATGCGGACGAAGAAGCTGTTTGCGGAATAAAGGAGTATCATGTCGATTGAGATAGCAAGAGCGCATCTGCGCGGGCTGGGTATGGAGGACCGGATCCGGGAGCTGGAGCAGTCCAGCGCCACGGTGGAGCTGGCGGCGGCAGCCATCGGCTGCGAACCGGGCATGATTGCCAAAACACTGGCATTTCAGCAGAAAGACGGTCCGGTACTGGTGCTGGCAGCCGGAGACGTGCGCGTGGATAATAAAAAGTATAAAGCGGTTTTTCAGGAAAAAGCCAAAATGATTCCCTGGGATGACGTGGAAGAACAGATCGGACATGCGCCCGGCGGAGTCTGCCCCTTCGGCGTGAAACCCGAGGTGCGGGTGTTCCTGGACGAATCATTAAAAAAATATAATGTCGTGTATCCGGCCGCCGGCACGGATCACAGTATGGCGGAAATGAACCTGGAGGAACTGGAGCGCTGTTCCGGTTCACTGGGCTGGGTTCTGATCAGCAAGTAAAACGATTTGGGAGATTGTAATAATGATGAAAAAAGCGTTTGCATGGATCATGGTGTGCTGCCTGTTGCTTGGCATGACGGCCTGCGGGTCGGAAAAGAATAACGGAGGTTCCGCGGACTCGTCCGTACTGCTTCAGGAAGAGGAATCCGGAGAAGAACTGCCTGTATTCGAATACAGCGGGGACAAAAAATATTTCCCTGAAATCTGCGAATATCTGCTGGAAGATGCGGAAAAAAACCTCGAACAGGGCGATGTGACCATTCCGGCCATTACTTTTATCGACATGGATGAAACGGATACCAATGACATTAAAGTCTGGGGAATCTTTGAACAGTACGCATACAATCTGGAAGAAAACAATCTGGTCATGTGCAGCGGCGCTAAGACACCGGGCCTGTTCCACCTGAAAAAGCTGGAAGAGGGCGCGGAAGTCGTGAAATGGGATCAGCGGGAGGACGGCGCTAATGCGGATGAGTCCCTGAAAGCGATGTGCGCCTCCAAAACCGGCGTGTATGAACTGTTCAAGCAGAATGAGAATGCCACGGAGCAGAACAGAACCTATTTCGTGAGAATGTATGTGGAAGACAACGGCCTGGATATTGACACTTACCAGGATCCGGGGCAGGATCCGGTGAAGCTGTTCAAGGAAGATACGGAGGCGGAGAAGAAGGCTGCGGAGGAAGAGGCGAAGGCAGAAGCTGAGAAGGCGGAAGCGGAAGCCCAGGCCAAAGCTGCCGAGGCAGCCGCCGCAGCGGTCGATCCTGCAGTTGCGGAATATGAATCCGCGCTGGGGCATTTTGTCAGTGAAGACGGCAAGGGCGCAACCATGGACATTCTCCGCGGCGGAGAAGGGCTGTATACTGTTAATATCGGGATTATCCGGCTGGTCGGCCTGAACGGCGTCGGAAAATACGAAGGCGATACGATGGAATTCACAGCAGCAATCGACGTGGATGAATCGAAGAATGTGGCCGGGACCGTGCAGGGCAAGGGCGATGATCTGGTGATGACGATTAATGAATCGGACTGGAAATACCTGGAACCGGGCACGACCTTCCACTTTAAGAAGGAATACTAATGGACCGGACTGAAAAATTATTATCCTGGTACGATGAAAACCGGCGGATTCTCCCGTGGAGGGAGGATCCGTCTCCTTATCATGTCTGGATTTCGGAGATCATGCTGCAGCAGACCCGGGTAGAGGCTGTGAAATCCTATTATTCGGCATTTCTGGAAGAGCTTCCTTCGGTGCGTGCGCTGGCGGAAGCCGGGGAGGATGAATATCTTAAGCTCTGGGAAGGACTTGGGTATTACAGCCGGGTCCGGAATCTGCACAAGGCAGCCGGAGAGATCATGGAACGATATGACGGTGAGATGCCGCGCACGTATGAGGAACTGCGCAGTTTATCCGGGATCGGGGAGTACACGGCGGCCGCTATTGCTTCCATCGCGTTTGGAGAGGCGGTTCCGGCGATCGACGGAAACCTCCTACGGATTTTTTCCAGGCTGACCGGCTACGCGGAAAACATCCTGGCGTCAGCGGCTAAAAAGGAAGCGTTCCGGTATTATTCGGACTGGATCTCTCCGGAGCGGCCCGGCGCGTTCAACCAGGCTCTGATGGATCTGGGCGCCATGGTCTGTCTGCCCAACACTGCGCCGCAGTGTGCGGACTGTCCTCTGAGCTCGTATTGCGCCGCCCATGAAGCGGGTAATGAAACGGCACTGCCGGTGCGGCCGGCGAAAAAGAAGCGGGCGGTCGATAAAATGACCGTGTTTGTGATTCATCACGATGGAAGGATTCTGCTGAACAAGCGCCCGGCTCAGGGACTGCTGGCGGGTTTGTATGAATTCCCGAATGTCTCCGGCTGGATGAATGAGAAGAAGGCGCTTCAGTATGCACAGTCTCTGGGCTTTTCCGCGCTGCGCATTGTCCGTCTGCCGGACGCGAAGCACATCTTTTCCCATCGGGAATGGCACATACGCGGGTATGAGATATTTACCGGCGACTGGAATGACCCGGCGGGGGATGACACGGCGACGGGTGGACCGGCGGCAGAAAAAGCCCCGGGTGCCGGGCTGCCGGAGGAGGAACTGCGGATCGCGGGCAGAACCATGTTTCTGGCGGACAGCGCGGAGCTGGAGAGCCGGTGGTCGATCCCATCCGCCTTTGCCGCCTTTCGCAGTCATTTGCTGAAAAATTGAATTATTGTATGTAATGAATTTACCTTAATATTCATACCGTAGTATCTTCCTTTTTTCAATCTCTTGTATTATAATCAATACAAGAGATTGTTTTATGATCGAACTATCTGTTTGACAAAGAAATGTGATAAAGGAAATTTCCGGAAGCAGATGCTGCAGGCGGCCTTCTTCCGGTATTCCATTGTCGGAAAGGAGAGTGATGGTGTGAATAATCGTTTGTTTCGAAGTGCATGTACGTTACTGCTTGCGCTGATTCTTGCAGTGGTGCCGTTTTCCGGCCTGAATAACACGGCGCAGGCGGCAGAGTTCATTACTGA
Organism: Bacillota bacterium; assembly: GCA_017534025.1. Lineage (GTDB taxonomy): Bacteria > Bacillota > Clostridia > Peptostreptococcales > Anaerovoracaceae > RUG708. Next base: position 7,718 of record JAFWDF010000043.1, on the reverse strand, counting down.
TCCCAATATACCGATGCCGTGGGGCGTCCGGTGGATCGGCGATTTCACGGTGGAATGGCAGAAGCCGTATGATTACACAAGTTCAAAGGAATTGTACTACAATGTGAAGCTGGTCATATACAGTTCCAATTCCACAAGCAGCAGGGTCAATTCCATAGAGTATGTGGCTATGAAGGGATATCAGTTTACGTTCCCGAAGGATAACTTCTATAACGGGAAGTATTATTATCAGGTTCAGGTTACAACAGTAGGAAGTGATGCGAATTACTGCAGCCCGATGGCATTTACTGAGCGTGTGCAGGGAATTGAACTGGGGAAAGGACATGTTTCACCGTATACCGAATATCTTGACGGTACGATTGAGCTGCGGGTGAATAAAAAATACACCGGTGCGAACAGGGTAAACCTGGATATCGACCGCGAGAATTTCATCAGTCCGGGCGACCCTCTGCCTGCCTATGACCAGGTGAGTGTTTTCGGCAGTCTGCCGAAGGGAATGGAGTGGAAATACGGGGAAGCAGAGACACCGTATGTTGCTGGTACGCCGACGGAAACAGGATTGTCTTCGGCCGAATTTCTCGTTCATCTGTCAAACGGACAGACTATTATTATCTATGAGGAATTCATGGTTCTTCCGGAATCCATGTGGAACAGTCAGGAATTTGTAGTGGAGAAAGGAAAGGCGATCACAGCTGTCCGGCCGGTATTCACAGGGCAGAAGATTTCAGGGATAAGCATTTATGAAGGTGCCCTGCCGCCGGGCCTGAATCTTTCCCTGACTGCCAATCCGCCGAAAATCACCGGCACCCCGACGGCAATCGGAAAATACAGCATTACTCTTTCCGGCTGGGATCAGTATCAGTATGAGTATTATGATCTGATTACCTTTTTGGTTACAGAGATGGCCGGAGCTTACAGTGACGACTGGCTGCTGTACCAGGGGAAGGCGTATGATTTTGCTCTGAATCCTCGCATAAGCGGACAATTTGTATCGGCGGAACTGGTTCTGGATTCCCTGCCGAAAGGGCTGACATGGAATTACAGCGAAACAGAAGGGGTCCGGATTTCCGGAACGCCGACCGTAACGGGAACATTTTCACCGACGTTTAAGATTATCAGCGCCACCGGACAGTACAGCCGGATCACGATGAATATCACGGTTGGTAATGATAATAAGGCGTCCGATCTTTATGAAGTGAATCTGACCGGCGGACAGATTTCGATGTCTAAAACAGAATATCAGAAGTTTCTCGCAGGAACACTGGACGCGGCGGTCAAGGGACAGCAGATCTGGAAAGAAGATGTGACCCTGACCATCGGCGGTGCCAAAGTCATAGCTGCCTATTATGATTTTGACGGCGACAACAAAAGTGATCTTCTGGTGACGCCTGTAAACAATGCATATATTGTTTCCCAGGCAATGGGAAATTATAAAAAGGATGACTATTTTCTCGATCTGAATGAAGCATCGCTCTACGCGGCAAAGAACGGGTCGGCGGACTATGCGAAAACCGTTGCTTTTCGGGTGAAGAAGCCGGAGCCGGGCAATCCTTTTGAGGATGTCGCAAAGGGCACCTATTGCTATGATCCGGTGTTGTGGGCGGTGAATCGTAATCCGCAGATCACCAATGGACTGAGTTCTTCCGAATTCGGTCCGGAGGCGAAGTGTACCCGGGCCCAGATCGTGACGTTCCTGTGGCGGGCTGCCGGCTGTCCGGAACCGAAGAAGACGACTTCGAAATTTAAGGACGTCGATCTCAGCAGCACCAGCTGGTACGGCAAAGCGGTGCTCTGGGCGGTGGAGAATAACATTACCAGCGGCGTATCCGATAATGAATTCAAACCGAACGGCGACTGTACCAGAGCGCAGGTTGTCACCTTCCTCTGGCGCTACAGCGGCGCGCAGGCTCTGGCCAACCCGGAATGTGCGTTTACCGATGTGGATCACAACCAGTACTACTTTCCGGCTCTTATCTGGGCCGTGCGGTACAACATTGCCAAGGGCCTGGATGAAAAAACATTCGGTCCGGATAAACCGTGCACACGGGGCCAGATCGTGACCTTCCTGTACCGGCTGCTGTATTCGTACAATGTGCTGGAAAAGGATGATTTCCTGCTGTATGCGAGTACCGTCGGCAAGAATGCGAACGGCACCCCTTATATTGAAGGAAAGATTGTGAATGGTTCCGTACGCTTTGGCAGCCGGGTCCGTGTGCTGTCCTATGATTCCCAGGAGAAAAAAGCAACGGATCAGACCGTGGTGGTAATCGGCATGAAGGTTAAAAAATCCGATGTCTGGAAAACGGCGAACAGTGGTTCCAAAGGAGATACGGTGGAACTGACTTTCCGGAAGGAATCGGAGGATCTGCATACGACGTGGGGCTGCGCCGCCGTCGGTGTGAATACCGATCTCCGGAGCGTGGATACGAACGTCTGGGGCACGGTTTCCATTAATAATACTTCTGATTCAAGAAATGTACTGAAAGAAAACATGGCTGCCGGAATTGCTCTGACACCGGCAGTAAACGGCAGGGTGGCTGCCATCGAAGGAGGACAGCTGAACAAGGGTCAGACCGGTAAGAACGTGCTGTGGGCAAAGTTTGAAAAACCTCTGGTGCTCTATGCCGGCCAGGAAGTGGCTGTTATGAATGGAAGCTGGCGATGCGGCACCATGACTGTCACCAAGGTCGGGCCATAAGGACTTGATCAACGAAGCAGTTATGCTTGAGAGGAGGGCCATTATGAGAAATAAGACGATGCATCGATTGTGTACGTTATTACTCGCGCTGGTGCTGGTGATCATGCCGGTTTCCGGCTTTACGCCTGCGGTTCACGCAGAGGATCCGGTTGATGTTACTCTTCCGATACCTTGGGGGGTGCGCTGGGCCAGTTCGGACACGGTCACCTGGCAGCCGCCGATCGGCGCTTCCCGCACATATAATTACAGTGTGTCATTGATTACTGCCAATGATTTTGGAGGAAGCGGCGAGAAGCAGCATATAACATTTATCCCGATCACCAAGACAAGTTATACATTTGCGGATCAGTACCTGAAAGAAACGGATAAGTATTACCGGGTCGAAGTGAGGGTAATGAAACCGGGTGATGCGCAGATTCGCAGTCAGCCGGCCAGTACGAATTATGTGAGCGGGAGCCTGCTGTCAGGGGAGTACAGCAGCCCGCGCATCGATGAGTTCGGCGAGCATGTCACGGTAAAGATCAATCAGAAGATTACGAATAGAATAAGCCTGGACATTGACCGCAGTAAATATTCAGCCTCATATCTTCCTTCATTTCAGCAGGCAAGAGTATACGGAACCCTGCCGCCGGGAATGGACTGGGGGTACGGAGAAGCCGAAACGCCTTATCTGACCGGAACACCAACGAAACTCGGTATTTATAAGGTGGATTTCACGGTTCTCCTCAACAGCGGACAGAATATTCGCGATACGGTGATCATTCATGTGCTTCCGGAGTCCATGGAAAACAGAGAGCCGATAAGATTCATTGAAAAAGGGCAACAGATGGATCCTGTGACCGCGCAGTTTACGTTCGACGACGTGACGGCAGTCTCTGTGATCGACGGCGCCCTGCCGCCGGGATTGACGATCGATTATAATACAGGCAAAATATCCGGCACACCAACGAAGGCCGGGAAGTACTGGGCAAAGCTTGAAGGCCGGAATGAGGTCACGGACAAGTTTATCGACTATGTGACCTTCATGGTCACGGAGTTCTCCGGATCGTATTCCACGACCTGGGAGCTGAAGAAGGACACGAAGTATGACTTCTTTCTGACGCCGCATGTCAGCGGTCAGTATGAAACCGCGAAGCTGAACGCCGGCAGCATGCCGCCGGGCATGAGCTGGAAATACAGTGAAGAAAAGGGCGTTCAGATTACCGGTACACCGACGGCGGCAGGCACATATGAGCCGATGTTCCGGATCATTAATGCAATCGGACAGTGGAATTACGAAACGATGCGGATTACTGTCAGAGGTCCGGTGAATGCGTTGGATCTCTACGAGGTGGATATGTCCGGAGATACGCCGTCCATGACGAAGGCGGAGTATGAGAAGGTACTCAAGGGTACGCTGGAGGCGGCGGTCAAAGGGCAGCAGATTTGGTCGCAAAACAAAAAGATCCTGGGCATTACGTTCACACAGTATGATTTCGACGGCGACGAGAAATATGATTTTGCGTTAGCGCCAAAAGGAAACGAAGTTCTGCTGTCCCAGGTTTCCGGCAATGAGAAAACGGAGGATTTTTTCCTGGATCTGAACGAAGCCTCCATTTACGCGGCGAAGAACGGTATATTGGATTATGCGGAGACCGTTGCCTTCCGGATAGAGGTGCCGGAGATCATCAATCCGTTCACCGATTTCGATCCGGAACTCTATTGCTACGAGCCGATTCTCTGGGCTTATTATCACAATCCTCAGATTACCAATGGACTGACCGATACGCAATTCGGCCCGAATGAGAAGTGTACCCGCGCGCAGATTGTCACGTTCCTGTGGCGTGCTGCCGGCAGTCCGGAACCGTCGAAAAAGACGACTAATTTCAAGGATGTGGACCTTGGCAGCTGGTACGGCAAAGCGGTACTCTGGGCCGTGGAGAAGGGCATTACCAGCGGCGTTTCCACGACTGAATTCAAACCGGACGGTGACTGCACCAGAGCGCAGGTTGTTACCTTCCTGTTCCGGTTCGGCGGCAGGCTCGTGGGCGATACTGCAGCGGCATCGCAATTCAAGGATATAGATCCCGGACAGTATTACGGTGATGCAGTGGAGTGGGCTGTAAAGTATAACATTACCAAAGGTACCAGTGATAATACTTTCGGTCCGAATGAATCCTGCACCCGCGGTCAGATCGTAACCTTCCTGTATCGTATGCTGCATTCGTTCAATGAACTGAAGCCGAATGATTTCCTGATGTACGTGGATGATTTCGTTTCGATCGGCGACGGCGTATACCTTTTCCAGGGGACTATCACGAACGGTTCAGTTCGTTTCGGCAGCCGGATCAACGTTCAGTCTTATGACTCGAAATTCGGCAATTCCCCTATCGGGCAGGCTGCTGTGGTCAGCAGGATCCAGGTGCGGAAAAGCGGTAGATATACGGATGCCATGCAGGCAACGAAGGGACAGAGCGTTGGGATTTACGTTAATTCGCTGTATCTGCCGGAGAATGTCAGGAAAGGTGACGCCCTGATCGGTTTCTTTAGTGATATCAGACAGGTCAAGACTAATGTCTGCGGCACGGTGACCATGGAATCTGCTGCAGATCCGAGCAATGAACTCAGGGAAGGCATGAAGCCATCCATCTATTTAGGCGGCGATATTAACGCAACCGTTTCCGAAATCTATGGCGGTGAGTTGAAAGCAGGAAAGACCGGTGAAAATGTCCTGTGGATCGATTTTGCGCGTCCTGCGGTATTCTATGTCGGCCAGGAAGTCTCGATCCGCAAGGGTAGCAGAACCTGCGGCAAGCTGAAGATCACCAAGGTCGGTCCGTAATCCCGAAATATCGAAAAAGTCCCAAAGATCCGTGGCCCTAATGGAAATAATGGAATTGACGATCGGATTAAATGGAATTATAATGGAATCAAATAAGCATGGTTTGAAAAAAGTCTGAAAGAAAAATCATTAATATGATAAGGTGCCGGATTTGTGAGGTGGATAGCATGGTGACAATCTCGGATTTGAAGGCTCGGAAAAGAAAGCTGGGGTATACCAATGAGCAGGTAGCGAAGCTGTCCGGCGTTCCTCTGAGTACGGTGCAGAAGGTATTCGGAGGGACAACTGCAAATCCGCGGCGCGAGACATTAAAAGCACTTGAAAACGTACTGCCCCCGGAAGCAGAAGGGCGGGAACACGAAGCAGCGGATAAAGGAATGAAAATAATAGAGGCGGGAAAAACCGATCTGAATGTCGGCCTGTATTATACGATCAACCGCTCACCGGATGAATTTCAGATCAGAGATACCGAGCTCGCTTATTTGATCAAAGATGCAAATACCGACTCGAAGGAGAAAAAACCTGGAGATTATACCGTAGAAGATTATTACCGGATTCCGGATGATGTACGGGTGGAGCTGATCGACGGGCGAATGTACATGAAAGCGGCTCCTTCCACACGGCATCAATATATCGCAGCTGCTGTGGTTGCACAAATGCTTTCCTGGCAGATGGATCATGATTCTTCATGCCTGGCTCTTGTTTCGCCGGTCGACGTGCAGCTTGATGAAGATGAAAAAACTGTGGTGCAGCCGGATCTTGTGGCAGTTTGCGATCGTGAAAAGGTTCGGGAGGGTATCATCTTTGGGGCGCCGGATCTGGTCATGGAGGTGCTGTCTCCTTCCTCGGCAGGGAAGGACAGATTTCTGAAATTCAACAAGTACTGGCGCGCCGGTGTCAAAGAATACTGGATCATCGATCCCTTTGAAGAAACGGTAACTGTTTATCTTTTTTCCGCAGGAAAACCGCCGGAAGAGTATTCTTTTCAGGAGCAGATTCCGGTAGGGCTGACCGGAGGCGGACTGTCCATTGATTTTTCGGTAATATCGGAATTTGGAAGACGGTTTTTCGAGAAGCGGTAATGAAAGTGTGTTGAACTGGATATAGTGATAGAAGCATTACATTTCAAAATAAGCCGGGACGGACCATCAGGATCTGTCCTGGCTTGCTGTTTGAATTATCGAATAAAGTCAATGATAAGCCTATAACATGTATTCCGTGCTGATGGCCGGAAAAACAGTTTTTACAGCGGGATGTTTACAGACCGTTTAATTTGTGTATAATAATGTGACGGAGGTTTTCATTCTCCGCTTTACAATTAAATATGGGGATGTACTGGTTTCGACGGGGGTGTCGAAGTCGGAGAAGCGAGCCGTAGTTTCCCAGTCTACGTTAAAAGGGGAACTTAAATATAAACGCTAGAAATAATAATTTAGCATACGCAGCATAAGCTGCCATAGTCGGTCCCTGTTCACCTGCAGGCGGGGGTTACCGGCTTAATATATGCAGGAAAACTTCGCGCATGATCCCGGCTGCGCGGAGGACTTACGGGATAGCCGAAGCGGAAGCCTGACCGGGGGCGTCCGCGGAAGCGAATCTTAAAGCACGGTCTGCGCTCGGAGAGGCTCCTATGGAAATGCTTTCGGACATGGGTTCGATTCCCATCATCTCCACCACAAAAGGAAAAGAGGTCCATCGGGCCTCTTTTCCTTTTGTCCGTGAAATCATTGGGAATCGGACCCATATGGGTTGGGAGACCTAGCCCGGCGATCGGCGAGCCGGGCGAAGACGGAGCCGAGGCAGGTCCCCGGTCAGGACCGCAGCGCGGAGGAGAGAAAAGGGAAACAAGAGGTACTCCGCGCGTGGCGGTCTACGGCCGATTCCCATCATCTCCATCATACGCAAAAGAGAGGCTTCATGCCTCTCTTTATTCATCTCCATCAAAAAAGAAGAGGCGCGGATGGAGCCTCTTCTTATCGTCGTCTTTTTTGGGGGGGGAGGAAAGGATATCAGATTTTTCTGGAATCATGCATCAATGCTGCAAGATCGATGCCCGCGGATTTCAGCTTTTTCATGACAGCTGCCATGTACAGATTGGCATCATTATATGGCCCATGCTCTCCAATTGCTGCGTCCAGGAAATCATTATATCCTGAATTTACATGCGTTTCCTAGTGCGTGATTTCTCCGTACTCATTG